>CAZLLC010000061.1:0-9993 GCA_964560245.1 uncultured Oscillospiraceae bacterium
CAAGCCGGTTCATTTCAGCAGCAGATTTGTGCTGCTGCCGCTCCTCCAGGTACTTCTTTACATAACCGAAGGCAGTCTTTTCTGCCACACCGCCAATGGTGCCTGCACGGAAAACGTGGGATTTTCCGAACATTTCCGTACAGTAGGCGTGGGCTCTTGCCTGATATTCACCGGAAAAATTCAGGTCAATATCCGGGATCTTGTCACCGCCGAAGCCCAAAAACGTTTCAAACGGAATATTAAAGCCCTCTTTGGCATAAGGCGTACCGCATTTGGGACATACTGCATCCGGCAAGTCCGCACCGCATTCGTAGCCTTTCGGCACATCGAAGGTGGTATACTTACAATGCTCATTCGGACAGCGGTAATGAGGCGGGAAGGAATTTACCTCTGTAATACCGGACATATACGCCACGATAGACGAACCCACAGAACCACGGGAGCCGACCAAATAGCCGTTTTCCAGGGAATTCTGCACCAGCTTTTGCGCGGACATATAGATCACATCATAATTACTGGAAATAATATCGTGCAGTTCTGTTTCCACACGGTTCACGATCAGCTCCGGCGGATTTTCTCCATACAACCGGTGCATCTTTCCGTAAACAAGCTTTTTAAGGTCTTCAACGGAATTCTCGATCTTAGGCGCAAACAGATTATGGGGCACCGGACGCACAGTTTCACACATATCCGCAATAATATTGGGATTTGTTACCACCAGTTCATAAGCTCTTTCTTCACCCAGATAGGAGAATTCCTGCAGCATTTCATCGGTCGTACGGAAATACAAAGGATTATCCTTGTCCGCATCATCAAAGCCCTTGACACCCAGCAAAATGTGGCGGAATATCTCATCCTCCGGATTCAGGAAATGCACGTCGCCGGTGGCAACCACCATTTTGCCAAGATCATCACCAATGCGCAGGATCTTACGGTTGTAATCCCGCAATACCTCCTCACTGGCAGCAATGGGCGCTTTCCCGTTTTTACCGGGACGAAGCATAAAGGCATTATTGGACAGTGGCTGGATCTCCAGGTAGTCGTAGAAGGAAGCAATGCGCTTCAGTTCGTTATCGCTTTTACCCCGGATGACCGCCTGAAACAACTCATTATTCTCGCAAGCAGAACCGATGATCAAGCCTTCACGAAGCTGGATCAATTGAGATTTCAGGAATCGCGGGAACTTCTTAAAATACTTCAGGTTGGCATCAGACAGCAAATGATACAAATTACGCAGACCCATTTGGTTTTTCGCCAAAACAACAATATGTTCCGCTTTACCGCTCTCCATCCGGTGCTTCCCGCGAACCTGTGAGACCATCGGATTGATCTGAGCGATGCGGGTGATCCCCTTTTCCTGCATCATCTGAATAAACCGGTGCATAATGTGACCGCAGGTCAGCGCATCGTCCGCTGCCCTATGGTGGTTAAACTCCGGCAGGCTCAGGGCATCCGCAACCAAATTCAGCTTATGCTGCTTCAATCCGGTCATCAGCGCCTGAGAAAGCACTAATGTATCAATACTTGTATATTTGTACGCTGTACCGGCGTTGGCGCAGGCTGTTTGCATAAAGCCTGTATCAAAATCCGCATTATGGGCGACCAGCACCCGATCACCCACAAATTCCAGGAATTTGGGTAATACTTCATCGATGGTGGGCGCACCCTTGAGCATTTGATCCGTAATACCGGTCAGCTCCACGATCTCAGGACGCAGCCGTACCTTGGGATCAACAAAGGTCTGAAAACGACCTGTTTCCTCGCCGTTCTTGATTTTAACCGCGCCGATCTCGATGATCCGGTCTTCACGGGAATTCAGACCGGTGGTTTCCAAATCGAAAGCAACGAATTCTTCATCAAGACTGCAGTCCAAATCGCCCGAAACCGCAACAATATCATCCACATCGTTGACATAGTAGCCTTCGCAGCCGTAAATGATCTTGATCACTTCATCAGTTCCGGCAACGATCGGCGGTTTTCTGTCTTCTATTGCGTGCAGTGCATCCGTAAAGGATTGAACACAGCCGTGGTCTGTAATAGCAATGGCTTTGTGCCCCCAGGCCGCTGCCTGTTTGATCACTTCTTTTGTATTGGTCAGCGCATCCATATTGCTCATAGCAGTATGCAGATGCAATTCCACACGCTTTGTTCCAGGTGCGGTATCCAGCCGTTTGGGCATACTGCCGGGCATAATCGCTGTAGGCTGCAGTACCGTTTCGTTGTCAAATTTATTGACGGTCATACGCCCCTGAACCTTTAAGACAGAACCGACCTTGACCTTTTCAAGAATGTTTTTTGCCTCATTATTCTCCATAAACCGGTTAATACGGATAGAACCGTAATTATCCGTCATATCAAAATTGATGACCCAGGCATTGCGTTTTTTCAGTTCACGGTGATCAACACTGAACACCCGACCCTCAACGACCACACTGCCTGTATCCAGGCTCACATTCTGCATTGGGATCGGCGCGCCACGGAACGGTTTTCCATATATAGCAGACGAGTCCTGGGGCTTCTGCTCCTTCTTGGCAGATTCAAAGGAAGGACGGGGAATGTCCATCATCATCTGATCACGCATCTTCTGCATTGCATCATAAAGCGCCTGACCGGTAAGGTTTTCACCGGAATGAAGCTGAATATCCGCCTCAGTACCAAAACGGTCCCAAACCATTCTTTTCCACCCGGGAACTGCCTTTGCCAGCGACTCTATTCCGTTTCCAAGCAAGTAGATATTCAATGTATTGTCTGCCCATTCCCACCGGGCACCGGACAAGGATGCTCTGGCCAGAGAATCCCGCGTCACAAAAAAGTTCATCCATTCTTCCGCAGGAACACTTTGAAGCAGCTGCCCGGGATATACAGGCTCAAGCACAACACGGCTTAAACCGTAAATATTACAAATATCCTGTTGAATTTGACCGATTTCCTTATCTGAAATATAAGCCGACAGCTCAAGCTGCACCTGCACAGACCGAACAGAGGGGTCAATATCTGCAGCAGCAACAGCCGCCTGTGACAGCACCGGTTGCAGGTACTCAGGCGGCTGATAATCCGAAAACATATTCAGGAAGAATATATTTTTATCCATAAATAATTACATTTCCTCAATTCTTTTTAAAAGCGCAGGTAAAAGCTCCTCGTAAGGCAGCTTTTCCACCTGCTGACCTTTCTCAAACAGCATACCGCAGCCGTCACCGCCTGCAATACCAATATCCGCTTCACGGGCCTCACCGGGACCGTTCACAACGCAGCCCATAACCGCAACGGTTATGGGTTTTTCGCAGTTTTTCAGCGCTTCATCCACACGGTTCACAAGACCGATCAGATCGATCCTTGTTCTGCCGCAGGTGGGGCAAGAAATGATATTCACGCCTTCTTTTCGAAGACCGGCGGCCTTCAGAATATCCTTTGCGGCGTAGACTTCTTCCACCGGATCATCAGTCAGGCTGACACGGATCGTATCACCGATACCGTCTAAAAGCAGTGCGCCAATGCCCATAGCGGATTTCATAAGTCCCATTTTTACCGGACCGGTTTCCGTTACGCCAATGTGCAGCGGATAATCCGAACGGCTGCGAAACAGCCGGGCAGCCGCCACCATTGTGGACACCGTGGAAGATTTCATAGAAACACAGCAATCGTAAAAGTCGTACTTCTCCAAAAGCGCCAAGTGCTCAAAGGCACTTTCAACCAAAGCTTCCGCCGTAGGATGTCCGTACTTTTCCAGAAGCTTTTTATCCAGACTGCCGCCATTGACACCGATACGAATGGGAATGTGCCGCTGTTTACATACATCCACCACCGCTTTTACACGGTCTTCTCCACCGATGTTGCCGGGATTGATGCGGATCTTGGAAGCACCGCCCTCAGCCGCGGCAACAGCCAGCTTATAATCAAAATGAATATCCGCCACAAGAGGCAGCGGTGATTTGCTGCAAATATCTGAAAACGCCTTTGCTGCCTCCATATTGGGAACTGCCAAACGAACGATCTGACATCCGGCAGCCTTCAGCTTATCTATCTGCGCAAGGCAGGCATCCACATCGGCAGTGCTTACATTGAGCATAGACTGAATGGCAACAGGCGCACCGCCGCCAATAGGAACATTACCAACCATTATCTGTCTGCTCATAAAAAATCACCCCTTGAAAATAACAAATATATCCTTGAACATAATCACAGCCATCAAGATCAGCAAAAGAATCATAAAAACGCTGTGAATATACCCCTCGTACTTGGGATCTAACTTCTTTTTCGTGATTTTTTCAATGGTTGTGGTCAACAGCAGACCAACACACCGTCCGCCATCCAAAGCAGGAATGGGGAGCATATTCATAACTGCCAGATTGATGGCAATAAAGCCGCCAAAATACAGCATATTCAGAATGGCTTTGCCGGTAGTGGCGGAAGTCTCTGCAGTTGTAGACATCACCTGAACGATACCTACAGGTCCGGTCATATCCGAAAGTCCTGCTTTGCCCGTTACAAGCATTTTCAAGCTGATCCAAACAGTCTGCACCACACTACAGGTATTCTTCCAGGTATAATCCAATAGTTTACCTACACTAAAATCAGCATAAGCAAAGCTAAAGCCGTAGCGAATTTCCTCCTGACCGGTGGTTTCATCCACAAAACTATGTGTTTCCATCACAAAATCCGTGAGGTATACTTTCTGTCCGTCACGCAGTACAACAACATCCTGTTTCTCACCGCCAAAGGACAGCATCATTGACACATCAGAGGCAGTATAGATCTTTTCGCCGTTTACCTCAACAAAGCGGTCACCAATATGCAGTCCTTCCTCGCTGACAACTGTGCAGCCCGGTTCCGCGTATGAGATCACAGGCTCAGAAAAGCCTTTATTAAAGGAAAAGACCAGCATCAGCAGCAACACGCCTGTCACCAGATTCATAAAAGAGCCGGCAACAAGAATGATCAGCCTTTTCCACCAGGCAGCCCTTTGGAAAGACCGGGGATTATCTGTATCCTCGTCCTCGCCTTCCATTGCGCAGTATCCGCCAATGGGAATACAGCGAATGGAGTACAGGGTCTCCCCTTTTTGCTTCTTGAAAATAGCAGGACCCATAAACATAGAAAACTCATTGACCTGCACACCGGAAAGTTTTGCTGCCGCAAAATGTCCCAACTCGTGAACAAAAATCAACACACTAAACAGTAGTATTGCAAATATAATGCTGAAAATGGTCATATAATCTCCGCCTTATTTTGAAATTGCGTCTTTTACAGATCTTCTCGCCAATCGATCTGCTTCCAGTATTTGCTCCAAATTCGGTTCCCCAATAAAGGGTACCCGATCCACAGCATTGGAAACCAGGTCGTATATATCATAGAAGCTGATCTTATCCTGCAAATACAGGGCAACGGCTTCTTCATTCGCACCGTTCATAACCGGGCAGGCTGTGCCACCTGCTTTTGCACACGCCCGTGCCAACGCAAGGCAGGGAAACGCATCCATATCCGGTGCCGTAAAGCTCAGTGGCGGACAGTTCAAAAGATCCAGTTTATCCACCGGGCTGATACAGCGCTCCGGGTACGTCATTGCAAGCTGGATGGGCAGACGCATATCCGGCGCGCCAAGCTGTGCCATAACAGCGCCATCCGAAAATTCCACCATACTGTGTACAATGCTTTGCCGATGGATCACCACATCCACCTGCTCCAAGGGAAGCTCGTAAAGACGCATAGCTTCGATCACTTCCAGGCCCTTGTTCATCAGTGTAGCGCAATCGATGGTAATTTTTGCGCCCATCTTCCAGGTGGGATGACGCAAGGCATCGTCTTTTGTAACCTTCATCAGCTGCTGCTTGGTCAAACCGAAAAAAGGACCGCCGGAACAGGTCAGAATGATCCGCTTGACTTGTCTGCAATCCAAAGAAGGCATCAGGCATTGGAAAATAGCAGAATGCTCCGAATCCACCGGAATGATCTCAGCACCGTATTTCTTCGCTTCGCTCATTACCAGCTCACCGGCACAGACCAATGTTTCCTTATTGGCAAGACCGATGCGCTTTTTTTCTTTGATCGCGGCAAGGGTAGGCTTTAGCCCGAGCATACCCACAATGGCGGTGATCACGCAATCCGCCTGGGGCACAGTAGCTGCCTCTATAAGCCCCTCTTCTCCCCATGCCACACGGATCGGCAGATCAGAAATTTGCTGCTGTAAAGCTTCTGCCGCCTCCTGAGTTGCCATCACAGCCAGCGACGGGCGGTACTTCCGGCACTGCTGCGCCATCCGTTGCACATTGGTACCGGCAGTCAGCGCCGCCACCGAAATTTGCAAATGATCTATAATATCCAGACTTTGCCGGCCAACAGAGCCGGTAGAGCCCAGAATGCTTACACATTTAACCATAAACTTTCTCCGCAATCGGTAAAATCAGCAGTAACACTTCCGTTACCGGTCCAACAACGGTCATAGAATCAAAACGATCCAAAATACCGCCGTGACCGGGCAGCAGATTACCGTAGTCCTTGATGCCAACCTGCCGTTTAATGGCAGAAAATGCTAAATCACCAAAAACAGATGCCAAAGCACCCAAGACGCCGTAAATACCGGCGTAAAGATAATTGACCTGGCAGTCAAAGCCCCAGTCTAATATAACACTGTAAATCATAACACCCAAAACGGATGCCAAAATGCCACCTACAAAGCCCTCCACCGTCTTTTTGGGACTGATGGTGGGCGCAAGCTTATGCTTGCCAAAGAACATACCGGCAAAATAGGCACCAGTGTCCGGGCAAAAGGACAGTACAAAAGGCAAAAATACATAAAATGCGCCCAATTCCATCCCCCGAATGCGAACAACGGAAGAAAGCAGATAAGGGACGAGCACGCCGCCGGCCAAACATACCAGCGCCTTTTCAAAAGGAAGCTTTGCTTTTGAGAATAAGATCTCTGCAAGCAGCAAGCAGAAAAACACCATTCCAACCGCAAGCCCCCATACATAGGGACTTCCAAAATAGCACCAAATGGCAACCAAAACAGCCATCACAGCACTGTATGCGATCAAACGGATATGCTTTACAAGACCTGTGCCCCAAAGCAGCTCATATGCCGCAATACAGGACATTGCCGCCAGCAATATTGCAAGGCAAATGGGTGGCAGTACCGTAAGTACCAATATCAAGAGCGGTAAAAGCACCACTGCGACAATTATGCGGGTTTTCATTTTTTATGCGCCTCCAAACCGGCGGTTGCGTCGGTGATATTCCTCAATGGCTTCGTCCAGATCCTTTTCAGAAAAATCAGGCCAAAGCACATTCATAAAAACATATTCAGAATAGGCAGACTGCCAAAGCAGAAAATTACTGGTACGCATTTCACCGGAAGGACGAATGATCAGCTCCGGATCGGGTACATCCTTTGAATACAGATACCGGGAAAACAGTTCTTCCGTAATATTCTCCGGCTGCAGTATACCATTGGAAACATCCATTGAAACCTGACGGGCTGCCCGGATGATCTCATCCCGTCCGCCATAGTTCAGGCAAAAATTCACCTGAACATCATCAAATGCCAAAGAATTTTCCTGTGCTTCCTCACAAAGCTTCCGCAATTCCGGACTAAGGCGGCTCAGATCACCAAAGACCTTAATACGGACACGGTTCTTTTCCATATCCGCTAATGCTTCACGAAGATAGACACCCATCAGCTTCATAATGCCTGCCACCTCATCGGAAGACCTCTTCCAGTTTTCCGTAGAAAAAGCATAAACTGTCAGATACTTCACGCCAATGCTGCGGCAGTAATTTGCAATGCGGCGAAAAGCCTCCGCGCCGGCTGCGTGACCGGCGTTACGGGGCAGATTTCTTTTCTTCGCCCAACGGCCATTACCGTCCATAATAATAGCAATATGCTTTGGTACAGGCATATTATGCTCCTGCGGTCTGCTCATATCCAGTCCGTCCTTTCCTACAGCAGATGTGACTTTTGGGGGCGCAAGCGCCCCCAAATTCAGATGGCGTTAAATAGCCATCAGTTCCTTTTCCTTGGCTGCAAGAGCTTCATCCACCTTCTTGGTGAACTTATCCAGCAGATCCTGCAGATCCTTTTCAGCCTTCTTCTGATCGTCCTCGGTGATCTCGGACTTCTTCTTCAGATCCTTAACATAATCCATACCGTCACGGCGGATATTACGCATAGCGACCTTAGCGTCTTCGGCATACTTTTTGACCTGCTTGGTCAGCTCCTTACGGCGCTCCTCCGTAAGCTGCGGGAATATCAGACGGATCACACGACCGTCATTCTGAGGATTGATACCCAGATCAGACATCTGAATAGCCTTCTGAATTTCCTTCAGCAAGGATCCATCCCAGGGCTGGATCACCAATGTACGGGCATCGGGAGAGGAAATAGTGGCAACACCGTTCAGGGGTGTTTCCTGACCGTAGTATTCCACCGCGATCCGATCCAGTACCTTGGGGTTTGCGCGACCTGCGCGAACAGCGCCAAAGTTGTCTGCCAAAACATCCAGGGTCTTGTCCATTTTTCTGCTGTAATCACTAAAATCAACGTTCATAACAAATCCTCCTCAAAATTGATTCTTCACAGTCGTTCCGATATCTTCTCCCCGAACGACGCGAATAATGCTGTTTTCTTCTGCCAAGCCAAAGCATACTAATGTCATATCGTTATCCATAGCCAAAGTCATCGCCGTGGAATCTGTTGCTTTCAGATGCTTGGCAAGGACCTCGTCGTATGTAAGCTTGCTGTAACGGATGGCATTGGGGTCTTTATTGGGATCGGCAGAATAGATGGCGTCCACATTCTTAGCCATCAGAATGGCATCTGCCTCAATTTCCACGCCACGCAGCACCACACCGGTATCCGTGGAGAAATAGGGATTTCCGGTACCGCCGGCAAATATTACGACCTTGCCTTCATTCAGATAACGGTCTGCCGCGTCACGGGTAAAGTACTCGCAGAATTTATTCATTTCCACAGCACACATCACCCGGGCATCCACGCCGTGTCTGACCAGCGCATCGGCAACGGCAATGGAATTCATCACAGTGCCCAGCATACCCATAGCATCTGCATGGGAACGCTGCATCTTATCAGCGCCGTCCTTGACGCCACGCCAGAAATTACCGGCACCTACCATCAAACCAACCTGCACACCCAGCTCCACACATTCCTTGATCGCAAGGCATACGGAATCGATCACATCAAAGTCAAGACCCCGATGGGCATCTCCAGCCAAAGCTTCACCGCTGACCTTAAGCATAATTCTTTTGTACTTGACAGACATTATATACCCTCCCCTTTTGCTTATCTTTAACTATTTTAATATAAGTCGGGCAAATTGACAACCATAATTTATAAATTTTCCAAAAATGTTTTTCAAAATTTCATATTCTGACTTTTCCTTGTTGAAAAAATCAATGCAATCGGTTATAATATCGTAAAATTCTGTAAAAGAGAGGTTGCTTACGATGGCTGAAATCACTGAAAGCAAGAATTTCATCCACGCCTTTATCGAAGAAGATATTGCCGAAGGCGGCCGTTATGCCGGAAAAACTGTGCATACCCGCTTTCCGCCGGAGCCCAACGGTTACCTGCATATCGGTCACTGCAAGGCTTTGATCATCGACTTTGGCACAGCCGAGAAATTTAACGGTATGTGCAATCTGCGTATGGATGACACTAATCCCACAAAGGAAGATACCGAATTTGTCGACGCCATTCAGGAAGATATTCGCTGGCTGGGCTTTGACTGGGGTGATCGGTTCTACTACGGTTCCGATTATTTTGAAAAAGACTACGAATATGCTGTTGAACTGATCCAGAAAGGTCTTGCTTATGTCTGTGAGCTGACACCGGAGCAGTTTAAGGAAAACCGCGGTGATCTGAACACCCCCGCCACTTCTCCCTACCGGGACCGTCCTATGGAAGAAAGTTTGGATCTGTTCCGCCGGATGCGCGCCGGAGAATTTGAAGATAACCGCTATACACTGCGTGCCAAGATC
>CAZLLC010000062.1:0-9946 GCA_964560245.1 uncultured Oscillospiraceae bacterium
GAAGGCCGCTGCGCGTTCCCCTCCAACTTTGTGGCTGACTGCTGGTACCCCCTTGGCTACAACGCCTTTATGCGGATCCAGTACGGCTACACCGGCTATCTGTCCAAGATCTCCAACCTGCATAAGCCTGCTGAAGAGTGGGTCGCCGGTGGTATGCCCATCACCAAGATGATGAATATCGAAAGACGGCACGGCGCTGACAAGCCCGTTATCCGTAAGGCACTGGTGGAGCTGGACGGCGCGCCGTTTAAGTTCTTCGCGGAGCATAGAGCCCACTGGGCTGTGGAGACCTGCTTCGTATACCCCGGTGCTATCCAGTACTTTGGACCTACCGAGGTCTGCGACACCACCACTAAGACCTTGGCTCTGGAAAAGGCCTGATTATAAACGGCGCTTTTTATAAAAAATAACCCTCTCACTTACGGTGAAAGCCGTGAGTGAGAGGGTTTCGTTTTTTATTATCTGCCCTTCCAGGTGCTGCGGGACAGCAGGACCAGGATGGGGAAGATCTCCAGGCGGCCTGCCAGCATGGCAATGGACAGGATCACGGTTGAAAAGTCGCTGAAGCAGGAGAAGTTCAGTGTTGGACCTACAGCCTCCATACCCGGACCGATGTTATTAAAGCAGGCAAGGACTGCAGAAAGATTTGTACCGATGGAGAAGCCGTCGATAGAGATCAGCAAATAGGTGATGATCACAATGATCACATAGGCGGCAAGGTAGGCGTTGGTGTTATCCAGCACCTTTTCGTCCACAGCCCGTCCGTTGTTGCGGACAACCATTACTTTTCTGGAATTGAGGATCTTGCGGATGTTCCGCCGCAGACTTTTGAAGATCAAAAGCACCCGGGCAACCTTAATGCCACCGCCGGTGGAACCGGCACAGGCACCGATCACCATCAGCATCAGCAAAATACCCTTGGAGAAGCTGGGCCATAGCTCATAATCGGTGGTGGTATAGCCGGTGGTGGTCATAATGGAGCTGACCTGAAATGCCGCGTGGCGCACGGTTTCGGACAGACTATCGTAAAGCGAATATGTATTCAGGACGATCAGCCCGACGCTGACCACTGCAAGACCCACATACAGCCGTAGCTCTTCGTCCCGAAATACGCCCCGGATCTGCTTTAATAGCAGCAGGTAGTAGCAGCTGAAATTCACACCGAACAGGAACATAAAAACGGTGGTCACATTCTGAATGTAGGGACTGTAGCTGGCCATAGAATCGTTTTTGATGCCAAAGCCGCCGGTACCGGCAGTGCCCAGAGCCGTACATACCGCTTCCAGCACCGGCATATTGCCGATAAGCAGAAGAATAATATTCACAACGGTCATCACAATATAAATGGCGTAGAGAATAGTAGCTGTTTGCTTCATTTTGGGCACCAGCTTTCCCACATCCGGACCGGGGCTTTCCGCACGCATCAGGTGCATCGTAAAGCCCTTGCCCTGTTCGCCGCCGGTGGAGATGGCAAGCAGGAATACCAGCACGCCCATACCGCCCACCCAGTGGGTGAAGCTGCGCCAGTACAGCAGACCGTTGGGCAGACTTTCCACATCGGAAAGAATGGAGGCGCCGGTGGTGGTGAAGCCGGAAACGGTTTCAAACACCGCGTCTACAAAACTGGGGATGACACCGGAAAAGAAAAACGGCAGACAGCCGATCAAGCTCAAAAAGATCCAGCTTGCGCCAACGCAAACAAGACCCTCCCGGGCGCCGAACAGCCGTCCGGCTTTCCGACAGCAGAGCAGCAGCAGTCCGGAAAGCGCTATGATTATGCCCAGGGTATAGACAAAACCCCGAACCGCCTCCCATTCTCCGCTGCAAAGGCTGATGATCAGCGCCGGCAGAAGGAACAGGCCTTCAATGGAAATAATCCGGGCGATAAAACGCCCCATCATTTTATAATTCATAGGAATCCCCACTGCTTAAGCAAAAATATCGTTAATATTCTGCAGAACGCCCCGTCCGCTGGTGACCACCACCACGGTATCACCGGGCAAAAATACAGAGCTGCCGTTGGGGATCTGGGTGTCTGCACCGTGGATGATGCTGGCCATCAGCACATTGGGTTTCAGCTTGATGTCTTTCAGGGCAATGCCGCAATTGCGGGTGGTCTCATCCACCAAAAATTCAACAGCTTCTGCCTGCCCGTCAGCAATGCCGTGAATGGAAACGGCGGCGCCGGTCTGATTTTGCATCGCCCGGACATAGCGGACGATGGAGTTGCAGCACAGCTCCTTGGGGGAAATGGTGCTGCCCAAAGCCATCGTATCTGCCAAACGGCTGTTTTCTGTGCGGCTGAGCTTGGTGATCAGCTGTCCGACGCCCTGACTGCCGGCATACAGGGAAACCACCATATTGGTTTCATCCCGACCGGTTAGTGTGACCACCGCATCCATATCACCCAGGCCCTGATCGTCCAATGTTTCCTGAGAGCTGCAATCACCGTGGATCACAGTGGCTTCCGGCAGTTCTTCAGCCAAAGCAACACAGCGCTCGTAATTCTTTTCCAAAATGCGTACAGACATTTTTTCATCTTCCAGGCACTTGCCCAGATAATAGCTGACCCGTCCGCCGCCGCAGATCAGGACGTTGCGTACTTTCTTCGTGACGATGCCCAGGCTCTTCAGCAAAATGGCAAGGTTGGAGGTGGGGGCAGTGACGAAGATCCGGTCGCCTTCCTTCAGCACGAAATTACCGGTGGGGGCGATGGCTGTTCCGGCACGAAGCACGGCGCACACCAGCACCCGGCATTTCACCACGGTGCTCATCTCACTCAGGGGCAGGTTGCACAGCTTGCTGGCACTGTCGATACGAAGCTCTACGATCTGACTTCTGCCCTTGGCGAAGTACTCACGGCGCAGGAAACCGGGGAATTTCAGCAGCTGTTCAATTTCCAGGGCAGCCTGCTTTTCCGGATTGACCGTCATAGACAGGGGGAACACGTGCCGCATAGTCATAATCTGCTGGGCGTATTCCGGCGTGCGAATACGGGCAATGGTGTGCAGCTTGTCGTTCAGACCGTGGGCGGTCATACAGCACAGAAGATTTACTTCATCCATAGCCGTAACGGCGATCAGCAGATCGGCATCCCGGATGCCGGCGCTGAGAAGTACTTCCCGGGAGGCGCAGTTTCCGGAAACGGCCATAGTGTCGTACAGATCCACGGTTTTTTCCAAAACCCAGTTTTCTTTATCGATCAGGGTCAGATCGTGACCCTCTGCGGACAATTGGCGGATCAGGGTCAAGCCCACCTTACCGCCACCGGCGATGATGATCTTCATAGCATCCTCCCAAAAGTGTTTTCTTTATTATAGCAATGCCGGCGCATATTTGCAATAATACCAGCATAAAAAACACATCCGCCAAATTTGCTTCGTGTTCTTAACGGGAAATTTCAAAAAATCCGCAGGCAACATTGCTGACCTGCGGATTTTGCTGTATAATGGCATTGGTGATATTTATGGAAAATGGTCTGCCGAAAAGAAAACACCCTCGCTTGGATCACTATGATTACAGCTCCGCCGGTGCGTATTTTGTTACCATATGCACTCACAGCAGGCGGTGTCTGTTATCCCGCATCGTAGGGCGGGGGCTTGCTCCCGCCGAAATCCGATATACCGCATACGGTCGAATCGCCCAGGAGCAGTTATTGTTGCTGGAACAACGATATCCTTCGCTGAAAATCGATCATTATGTGATTATGCCGAACCATATTCATGCGATCCTATTGTTAGAGGAAACGGCAGGAGACGGCAAGCGCCCTACAATTATGGATATCGTTTGTACGTATAAATCGCTTACAACCAGGCAGTGTAAGAAGGTGCAGCCTATTGATAAGCTGTTTCAAACCTCATTCTATGAGCATGTGATTCGTGGCCACGAAGACTATAATGAGATTGCGGAATATATTATGAATAATCCAAAGAAATGGGAATTGGACAGGTTATATTCAAAAGAATAAGAGATGTTGGTTTAATCCCACCGCTTTCTCTCGATAAGCAACCGCAGCATCCACGATAGGTGCTGCGGTAAAATATTCGACATATTGGAATATGTCTTTATTGTTCACGCTTATAGAAGGCACCTTCCCAATCCCAAAGGGTATAAATGTAATCCCCATTGGTATCACCTTTGACTGAATAAACTTTCATAGTGATTTTTGAGTTTGATACTTTCCCTAAATAAGTTCCTTTGTCTGCTTGGCTGAAATCATGGTTAGTTACTAAAACATACTTTACATCATCTATGGTGATATATTCGTTTTCAGCACCACTTATTTTGCCGATAGTCTTACCACTACAAGCAACCAAACTAAGGAGCAAAGCCATTACAAGAGTAAAGGCTATCGATTTTTTCATATCATCATACTCCCCGTCAAATTCAAATTTTGTGAACTGATTGTATCACGCATACGACCAATTATCAATATCCACAGCATGTTGGATTTCGGCGGGAGCAAGCCCCCGCCCTACATATGCGTGGCAAGCAGAGCGTCCGGCTGTCCGCCGGGTGCGGTTAACCGGGCGGATTGCCCAGACCCACAAATATGCAAAACTGGCAGATCGAAGTGACCTGCCAGTTTTTTATGCTATTTCTCCGCTAAGGACGTCACGCTTTCTCGGCGGATGTGTTGTTATCAAAGGGCTTCTACATAGATGATTCCGTCAATGGAAAGCAGGAGCTCCAACGTACTGTTTACCAGGATTCTTTTGGGCATTTTAATGGAGGCAGTATATGCGCGGATGTGTGCGTCAGCATCCATACCCGGCTCTTTCTGAATATCGCTGATGTCAATATCCAGGCTGCGGATACCCCGCAGAAGATCACCTAAAGAGGTTTCGTTGGATATCTCCAAATAAATATCCAGTGTTTTTGCTTTCCGGTGCATTCTTGAGTCCATATACTGCATAACGGTCATTACAAACAGCACTGCCAGCACGCCCAGCAAAGCGCCTTCGTAAAAGCCGATACCCAGTGCAAGACCTACCACGGCGGATGCCCAAAGACCGGCAGCAGTGGTCAGACCCTTGATCTGATGACGGCGGGTAACGATAATGGTGCCGGCGCCAAGAAAACCGATGCCGCTGATGACCTGAGCGCCCATACGGACGGGATCACCGGTTCCGTAGACCTGATAAATGAATTGATTGGTCAGCATAACCAGGCAGGCTCCGACGCATACCAGCATATAGGTGCGCAGACCGGCAGCCCGGTTTTTAAGCCCCCGTTCCCAGCCCATCAGACCGCCTAACAGAACAGCGGCCGAAATACGCAGGGCAACAGCCAAATATGTAACTTCCCGTAGTTCCATACAATCACACTCCTTAAATCAATATATTACCATATTATAGGGGAATGTGCAATATATTAATAAATTACTTTACCGCAATAGCTTCAATTTCGCAAAGTACACCCTTGGGCAGGGCTTTTACTGCCACACAGCTTCTGGCGGGCTTGGAAACAAAGTAGGCTTCGTAGACTGCGTTAAACTGAACGAAATCTGCCATATCTGCCAAAAAGCAGGTGGTTTTGAATACACCTGAAAAATCAGCGCCTGCTGCCTGCAGTACCGCGCCAACATTTTTGCAGCTCTGATGGGCTTGCGCTTCAATGCCTTCCGGTACAAGACCGGTGATGGGGTCAACAGGGATCTGACCGGAGGTGTAAATCAGGTTGCCCACTTCCATACCCTGACTGTAAGGGCCGATGGCAAGGGGCGCATTGGGTGTTTGAATAGGATGCATTATGTTTTCTCCTTTACAATATTGGATTCCCGCTGTTGGCAGGTAAACAGGATCACTTGCTTGCTTGCCGCTTCTTCCTGCAGTGCTTTCAGGGCAGCTTTCAGCCGTTCGTCGTCAAAACGCACCAGTGCGTCATCCAAAATCAGGGGTGCGTCAGGAGTCAATTCTCCGGCTACAGCCAGCCGCAGGGACAAATAAAGCTGATCCACCGTTCCGTCGGAACGCCAGCCGGCACTGCGGAGGGTGTCCTCGTTTTCTGCCGATGTCTGCAGACTCAGATCATCGCTGAGGGTCAATCGCTGATAGCGACCGCCGGTCAGCTGACTGAAATGCTGCTGCGCCCGTTTGCTGATCCTGGGCGCGAAACGCCGCTGCAAAGAGGTGGATGCCTGGTAAAGGGCTTCCTGCGCCATTTCCAGCGCCCGGTAGTATTCCTCCAGCCGGTTGATCCGGCGGCTGACACTGTCCAGCCGTGCTTTCAGGGAATCCTCACCGCCAATGGCATCAGCCTGTCCTAAGCATTGACCAAGCTGCAGCTGAAGCTGCCGTTGCTCAAAACGGCAATTGGCTAACTGACTTTCTGTTTCGGAAGCCGTCAGGGTCAGCGCATCCGGCAGGGCAGGGGTGGGGGCGGTGGTTGCCACAGATTGCAGAGCAGTAAAATGCTCCTGAATGTTTTGAACTTCCCGCCGTTTGGCGTTCAGTGCCTGCAAAGCTTCCACAGCTTGCGCCCATTTGGCGGTACATTCGTCCAGTGTTTCCGCTCCGGCGTATGCCCGGATCAGGGCTTCGAGCTCCTCTTTTTGCCGGGTGTGCTCGCCACACTGGATGTGATACTGTTCCATAGCTAAAGCATACCGGCTTTGGGCTTGGGCATAAAGCTCAGCATCTGCGATCCATTTATCCGGTGTGATACCGGGATACTTCTGAAACAGCTTATCGATCAGCTGACTGTTTTTCGTTGCCTTGGCAACGCACAGGATCAGCACCAAAATACCGGACAGGGCGATCAGACTGCCGCCGCAGATGTAAATGACCGGGTTTTGGATATGCAGCGCAAAATAGCATACAGCCATAACGATCAGAAGGATCGCGGCGCAGATACCGTAGAGCACCGGAATACCGGTCTGCCGCTTCTTTGCCCGATCGATCACTTTATAGGCGTCGTAATCGGATTTGACTTTGGAAACGGCTTCTTCTGGTGTAACGCCTTCATATCGGACGGGGGTCTCCGGCTTTACCGGCGGTTGGGGAACGGACTGATTTGCTGCCAGCCACTGCCGTTGCCGAAGCTGCAGCTCCTGCCCCTCCCGCAGGGCTTTTTGGGCGTCCTCCATAGAAGCAAGTCCATCACAACGGCGCTCCAATTCCACCAAGCTTTCCTCAGCGATCTGCAAGGCTTTTTCTGTATCTGCGATCTTTTGGACGCCCTGCTGAGCGGCTTCAAACCGCAGAGCATCCGTATGGTTTTCCAGCTCCCGGATCTGCCGCTCCAGCTGGGTTTGGCGAATACGTATCTGCTGGATCTGGGTCTGCAGTTCCTCCCGCTGCTGAAGCTGGCTGCGCAGTTGCTCCCGTTCATATTCCGCCTGGGGTAAAAGACCGCTGCGGTTGTAGCGGCATTTGTTTTTCAGATCCCGAAGCTGCTTGCCCAGCCGGTCACCGGCACCGCTTTCGTCGCCGGTAGTGACCAGATTGTTCAGGCGGCGGCGCAGGCTGTCATCCTGGGTCACCGGCATATCCTGCAGCCGGATAAAGCCTGCCCGGGTAAAGACACTGCTTTCCACGCCCAAAAGCTGCTGACCGCAGTTGGCGGCTGTCAGTTCGGGGATCTCCAAGCCGGACTGGGTTTCATAGGCACGGAATTCACCAAAGGGAATGCGGCCTTTTGCGCTTCGCTCGATCGTAATATCCCGGTGGTTCCAGCATAGCTCTATCCGCCCGGACATAGGCTCACCGGACCAGGGGGCGTAGCGCTCTTTGTCCGCAAGGACGGTTTTGGTGTTTTTCTGCCGGGTGTCGATGCCGTAGAGCATAGCGATCAGGAAGGCACACCAGGTGCTTTTTCCCCATTCGTTGGGGGCGTGGATGATGTTTAAGCCCGGCTTCAGGGTCAGGGTTTCGTGGTTGAGCTTGCCAAAGGTGGCAGTCATAGAATAAATCCTCACGGCAGCTTCACCTCCTGACCGTCTAAAATTTGACGGCAGATCCGGGCGGCTAATTTTGCCCGGCTGCTTTGAGATTCGATGTCCGATTGAGATAGCTGGTGCAAAAGCCCGAAGAATGTACCCTCTAAGGTATCCTCACCGGCGGTGTTCCACAGGTCCGGTTCCGGACGGGTCTCATCCCGCAGGGTCAGGTTGGGGATATGAGGAAATGCCCCGGAAAGCTGCTGCGCGTCCACGCCGGTGCTGTAGCCGGTCAGAGTGATACGGTAAAAATCCTCGGTATGCAGGGCGGGCAGGACGGATGCGATGGCCTCCTTGCAATCGCCATCGGCTTCTACCGCCTCATCGTAAAAACGGGGGGTATCCAGGGGCAGAAATGCGGCATTTACATCCTGATCCAAGGTGATCAGGATCACGCCCTTCGTGCCCAGCTCATCAAAGCCACGCCCCATAGGACAGCCAGGCCAGGCGCACAGGGTCTCGCCGGAACGGATGCTGCTGCCCTTGTGAATGTGACCCAGCGCCAGATAGGAAAGACCGCTTGACCGCAGCTGCTCCTTGGTGATGGGACAGTAGGGGGAGTGGGCGGTGTCTGCCTCGCCGTGGAGAATGCCAATGTGCCATTTTTCCTCGCCGGCGGCCTGGAAGCCCTTTAAAAGGGCAGGACAGTCCATAGCGGTGTAACCGGCACCGTAAATGCGGCAGCTTTGCTCCGGCAGACAGACCTCCTCCATCCGGCTGCTGCGGAAGATATGGACGTTGTCCGGCCAGCCCTCCTGTTCGTAGGGGCTGTCAGGACAGATATGATCGTGGTTGCCCGGTGCGATAAATACGGGAACAGCCGCATCTGCAAGGGCTTTTTGTACTACCCGGACGGTGTCTGCAGAGGGCGTGCCGTCAAACAGGTCACCGGAAAGCAGCATCAAGTCACACTGTTCTGCTTTGCAAAGCTTCACGATCTTTTCCGGAACGGTTTTCAGCTGCTTGCGCAGATAATCGGTGGCATAATCACTGTGTCCGGACATAGGGGCATCCAGATGCCAGTCGGCACTGTGCAGGATCTTAATCATACAAATCCACCCTTTCTGCTTTGCGGCATAAGCCGGTTTGGGTATCCACGGTGAAAAGCACCGCTTCTAATTTGGTAGGGCCGTCAGCCCATTGATAGCGGCTGGTCAGATCCCCACGGAATTTGGCAATGGACTGCTTGGGCTGAACACCCAAAACGGAGTTTTTCGGTCCGGTCATACCCAGATCCGTCACATAGCCTGTGCCCTTGGGCAGCACCTGGGCGTCAGCGGTGGGCACGTGGGTGTGGGTGCCCCACAGGGCGCTGATGCGCCCGTCCAGCATATAGCCCATAGCCAGCTTTTCAGAAGTGGCCTCTGCGTGAAATTCCACGAAGATCAGCTTGGTGTCTATATTTTTAATAATTTTTTCGATCAAAAGGAAGGGATTGTCCGGGCCAAAGTCCATATTGCACCGACCGATCAGATCGATCACCGCCACAGGCCCGACGGAGGTTTCAAAAACGCCGTAGCCCCGACCGGGTGCCTGGGGGGCGTAGTTGGCAGGGCGCAGGATGCGGGGGTTGTCCTCCAGGTAATCCACGATCTCCCGTTTGTTGAAGGTATGGTTACCCATAGTGATCACATCGGCACCGGCGTTCAGCAGATCCTCGCCCTGCTGGGGGGTCATACCCACACCGCTGGCGTTTTCACCGCAAACTGTGACAAAATCCGCGCCGGTCTGCTTTTTTAATTGGCGCAGACAGCGGCATACCCGATCTATACCGGGGTTGCCCACCACATCGCCAACAGCCAATATTTTAAAGTCCATACAAAAACCTCCTACCGGATAGATTTTGCGTACTGGGAAGGTGTGATGCCGAATTTCTCCTTGAATTGACGGGAGAAATGGTGAATGGTGGAGTATTGCAGCGCTTCTGCGATCTCCGTAAAATTCATAGCGCCTTCCCGGATCATCTGCTTGCTCTCCTGCAGCTTGATGCGGCGGATGTACTCGCCG
>CAZLLC010000063.1:0-9766 GCA_964560245.1 uncultured Oscillospiraceae bacterium
AAATTTAGAAAATGCCTGTTTCTGCATATAAATCGTTAGTTTTCTGCCCGCATTCCTCATCAGTCACCTACGGTGACAGCTTCTCCCCGGGAGAAGCTATGTGCGTACCCTTTTCGATAGTACACGAAACAATAATTCACAGCACAAAATGAAAAAGCCCACCGGCGAGCCGGTGGGCTTTTGTTGCTTTATGTTATTTCACAGTCAATTTGACGGTGTTGGTATAGAGCACATTTCCGTCGGAATCTGTGATCTTGCAGCGGTACTGATAGCCGTTATGACGGCTCTGTGCGGTCAGGGAATAATTGGCAGTCTTGCCGCTTGTAGCATATATATTCGTCCAGCTTCCGGAGGAAGATGTCCGATACTGCCACTGATAAGTCAAGCCATTACCTGTAGCCACAACTGTAAACTTTGCAGTCTTGCCAGCCACAACAGTCTTATTCGTCGGCTGGGTCTTAATGCCCAAAACATACAGGTTCACGACCTTGGTATAAGCCACATTGCCTGCACTGTCGGTTACCTTGCAACGGTACTGATAGCCGTGATGCTTTACTGCCGCGTTCAGTGAATATTTGGCAGTCTTGCCGCTGGTTGCAGATACACTCTTCCAGCTTCCGGAGGAAGATGTCCGGTACTGCCACTGATAAGTCAAGCCATTGCCGGTAGCTACGACTGTAAACTTTGCAGCCTTGCCAGCCACAACGGTCTTGCTGACCGGCTGGGTCTTGATGCCCAGAACGTACAGGTTCACGACCTTGGTATAGATCACATTACTTGCACTGTCGGTTACCTTGCAACGGTACTGATAGCCGTGATGCTTTACTGCTGTGGTCAGGGAATAATTGGCAGTCTTGCCGCTGGCTGCGGATACATTCGTCCAGCTGCCGGTGGAGGAAGTGCGATACTGCCACTGATAAGTTAAGCCATTGCCTGTAGCCACGACTGTGAAATTGGCTGCTACACCAGCCTTGACCGTATTGCCCGTAGGTTGGGTGTTGATGCCCAGAACATACAGATAGACGATCTTGGAATATACGCTATTGCCTGCCTTATCGGTGATCTTACAGCGGTACCGATAGCCGTTATGCCTTATTGCTGCGGTCAGAGAATAATTAGCAGTCTTGCCGCTGGCTGCAGATACATTCGTCCAGCTGCCGGTGGAGGTGCGGTACTGCCACTGGTATGTCAGACCGGAGCCGGAGGCAGTTACAGTAAACTTAGCGGTAGCGCCGTCCTTTACCTTCTGGGTGGAGGGCTGGGTTGTAATGGACACAGCACTCTTCTCAGTGTACAGATGTGCCGGGAAGGAAGTGGAGATCTTGCTGATGTTAGAGAAGCCGAAGGTTACATAATTGCTGTAGGTACCCATATAATAGGTTTCTCCATCCAGCTCTGTCACCAAAGTGTTGTATTCAGAATTGTAGGTGTAAACAGTAGAAGCACTGTCTGCGATGGTGAAGTTATAGTGGGTATCGCTTTGCACCATAGTGATATACTTCTTGTTGCCGGAAGAATCTTTAAATGTCAGGTAGTAACCGCCGGTAGCAGTTTCAAGAGAAACATCCACTGCTGTATCAAGGGTAGTCTCGGTTGCACCATAATAGCCGCTCATTTCACCTGTGAAGAAATAGATCGCGCCCTTATTGGTCTGATCAATACCCAACTTGTAGGATACGCCGGTCTTGGGAGAAGAAACCACTTCCACATCAGCTGCGGGGGCAGTTGTTGTGGTCTCAGAAGAGCCGGAGTTGGAAGAACCGTCATCAGTATACAGATGTGCGGGGAAAGAGGTGGAAATATAGCTGTACTTGGAGGCACCGAAGGTCACAAAGTTGTTGTAGGTACCTAAGTAATAGCTTTCGCCATCCAAGTCTGTGACCAGGGTGTTATACTGAGAATCGTAGGTGTAAACAGTAGAAGCACTGTCTGCGATGGTGAAGTTGGTGTAGGTGCCGCTCTGCACCACGTTGATGTACTGCTTGCTGCCGGAAGCGTTGGTGAAGCTCAGATAGTAGCCGCCGGTAGCTGTTTCCAGGTATACATTCACTGCAGCATCAATGCTGTCGCTGGATGCACCGTAGTAGCCGCTCATTTCGCCTGTGAAGTAGTACATCGTGCCTTTATTGGTCTGATCGATACCCAGCTTGTAAGCAACGCCGACCTTGGGGCTGGTCACAACGCTCTTCTCGGTTGCAGCCTGGGTGCACAGCATCATGCCCAGCAGACAGCACACGACAAGTGCGACAGACAGAAGGATTTTTGCGATTCTTTTCATAGGAACCTCCTTAAATTTTTCGGCTTTTTGCCGTTTTTGATGGTTGGAGCCGCCGCTCCGGGGATGGGGATCCGCAGACCGTAATGACCTGATTGCAGACTTGCGGATCTTACGAAGATATTTTACCAAAGGAAGCAATAATTGTCAATGCGTGTAAATGCTCTTTCGCCCTTTTATTTCAAAATATGTCCAGTGTTATTTTGCGATGACCTGCAAAAAAGAGGGTACCTGCCACAGCACAACAGATCCCCCCAGCTTGATTTTATAAATTACTGTTCAGCGCGCCAAAAGCATAGCCCGTTTGCGTTCGTAAAGAAATGGAATATGAGGGTATCTCAAAAAAATGCTGAGATACCCTCGATTTTTATCCGTTTTGCATTTGCAGGACGCCGGTGCCGGGGGCAGTGATGGCCAGGTAGCTGACCTGATACAGCATTTGCGCTGCCTGTGCCCGGGTCAAAGCACTGTCGTACTCCACGGTGATGCCGTTTTGACGCATAACGGTGATGGAATCGGCAGCCCATACAGGCAGGTCTTCCTCTATAACTGCGGTTTCCGTGAAGGAGAGCTCCAGGGCGTTTTGCACCATTACGGCAGCTTCCGCGCCGGTGATGGCAGTGTCCGGCTCAAAACCGCCGGTCTGTGTTTCCGGCCAGCCCTCCAGCAGTCCGGAACGCATTGCCGCACCCACATAAGGCTGCAGCCAGGAGGGCACATCTGCGGGCATATCCGTATAGACTGCGTTTTCCAAGGGAATATCCAGCGCCTTTACCACCATCGCCAAAAAATCACCACGGCTGACGGTCTTTTCGGGATAGAAGCAGTTTTCGCCGCTGATGCTTTCGCCGGTAAACAGCCCGGTGTTGCGCAGCCACTCCGCTTCAAACTCACAGTCCAGTCCGGCGGTATCGGCGTATTGCCGGCTGTCGGTGGGCTTCAGGATCTGTACGGTCACGGTAGCCTGACGGGAAACGTTGCCGGCAGGATCGGTGGCAGTATAGACGAAAGAATCCACACCCACCTTGTTCTTCTTGGGCGTATAGATAAAGGTGCCGTCCTCGTTGATGGTCACCTCTCCCCGCTTGGGACCCCGGACAAGGGTGTAGGTGACAGGCTCGCCCTCCGGATCGGAAGCCTTGAGGACCCCGTCGTTCGCAAGGTTCTTGTAGGTCTCGATGGAGCTGTCCTCAGCTACCGGAGCTTTGTCCTCCTTGCCCCGGATGGAAATGGTCATCGTTGCGGATGTTTCCACCCGGTTCTCATAAATGGGCAGGTACGTCACGGTCGCCTGGTAGTCCTCCTGACTGCGCAGGGGCAAAAAGGTCATCTGTTCCAGCTGCTGGGCGGTGAGGATATCTCCTGCGCGCAGGACACGGTTTCCCAGCATAACCGTGCCGGTTTCCGGATCCGGCAGATCGGTGATGCAGATGCCTGTTACCTGCTCTTCTGCTGAAAAGTCCTGAGCGGTGAAGCAGTAGGTGGCATCGCAGTCGATCTCCGCTGCCGTGGCACCGATCAGACCGCATACACAGCACAGGGCACACAGGGCACTGGTAACGCGAAGTAATTTCATAAATTTTCAACCTCCTGTAAATGGTGTCCGCAGGTATTGTTTGCCGCCTCTTGCAGAAATATGCAGTCTTAAAAAAGAATTTCCATTTGGTAAAATTTGTGGTACAATAGGCAAAACTGTAGGAGGATATATTTATGAGAAGCTATGCATTGACCCGTGTTTTTGGAAAACCGGATTGGAATACGATCCCGTCTGTGGCGATCGATCATTATTTGTGGTCCGATGTACGCGCCATCACCGCCAGCGCTCAGGTGGCGTGGGATGAGGAGGCGCTGTACGTCCGTTTACAGGCGCAGGAAAAGGATATCCGCCGGACATATACCGGTGAATTTGATCCGGTTTGCGAGGACAGCTGTCTGGAATTTTTCTTCTGCCCGGAGGAAAAAGATCACCGGTACTTTAATTTTGAAGCAAATCCAAATGGCGCCCTGTATGTGGGCTTTGGCGGGCTTCGTCACCGGCGCTGCCGTCTGCACCGCCCGGATTTTAAGACTCTTTTTCAGGTGCAGCCCTTTGATACGGAAGATGGCTGGGGTATAGAATTGCGGATCCCGGTCAGCTTTATTCAGATCTTTGACCCGGGATTTCAGCTTTATCCCGGCAAGATCATCCGCGGCAATTTCTACAAATGCGGCGATAAAACGGCGCAGCCCCATTTTATGTCCTGGAACCGGGTGGCAACGGAAACACCCGATTTCCACCAGCCGGACTATTTTGGTCAGCTGACACTGTAAATTATTGTTTAGAGCACTATCATAAGAAGTATGCACCAAAGGCTCCCCTCTGAGGGGAGCTGTCGGCGGTGAGGGACGAGCCGCTGAATGAGGGGTGGAAAACCTGCACGCATAGCAAAACACCCCTCAGTCATATTGCCTAAAATCGGCAATATGCCAGCTCCCCTCAAAGGGGAGCCTTTGGTGTGCTAAATTCTGATTTAGCGTATGGTTTTTTATCATTTATAAGAAAGGAGAGGACGGATTTGATATTTGGAAAGCATATCAACCGGTATTATCTGCGATTTTGGCCGTTGCTCCTGTTGGGGCTGATGGCACTGGTGATCGTGGATTATCTGCAGCTGGAAATTCCGGAGCTGTACCAAATGGTGGTCAACGGCATCAATGAAGGCACGGTCACCGTAAACGGACAGCAAATTGCTTTTGATCCGCAGTTTTTGACCGATCATATATGTATGCCCCTTTTGGGCATTATCCTGCTGATCGTGGCAGGGCGTTTTTTGTGGCGTATATGCTTTTTTGGCGCAGGCATCCGGGCGGAGGGCGATCTGCGGAACAGAATGTTCAGCCACTGCAAGGAGCTGAGCCAGGAATTTTACCACAAAAACAATGTGGGCAACCTGATGAGCCTGTATACCAACGACCTGGATACCTTTCAGGAATGTTTTTCCTGGGGTATTATGGAGCTGTTTGATGCTTCCTTCTTAGGCATTCTTGCCATTATCAAAATGTGGCGGATGGATCCGCTTCTGACCGGTCTTGCGCTGATCCCGATGGCATTTTTGATGGCCTCCAGCATTTTGGTGGGAAGGTTTATGTCCAAAAAATGGGAGACCCGTCAGGAAGCCTTTTCTGACCTTTCCGACTTCTCTCAGGAGAGCTTTTCCGGCATTGCGGTGATCAAGGCATTTGTGAAGGAAGCCAAGGAGCTTTGGGCGTTCCAAAAGCTGAACGAGAAAAACGAAAAAGCCAATATCGATTTCACAAAGACCTCCGTGCTGTTCCGTATTTTGGTGATGTCTTTCGTGGAAAGCGTGATCTGCATTATTTTGGGCTACGGCGGCTATTTGGTATACTGTGATCAATTCAATGCCGGTCAGCTTATGGAATTTATCGGCTATTTTAACGCCATTATCTGGCCCGTTATGGCGGTGGCGGATCTGATCGATATGACCAGCCGGGGCAGAGCCTCGGTCAAGCGCATCAGTCAGCTTTTGGATGCCCGGCCGGATGTAGTGGACAGACCCGGTGTAAAGCATTTGGAGCATATCCGGGGTCAGATCGAATTCAAAAACCTAAGCTTCTGCTACCCGGATGGAGAGCAAAACGCTCTGCGCAATGTGTCCTTTACCATCCGTGCCGGCGAAAATATCGGTCTTGTAGGGCGCACCGGCTCCGGTAAGACCACACTGGTGGATCTGATCCTGCGGATCTATAATGTGCCTGACGGTGCATTGTTTATTGACGGTCAGGATGTGAATACGGTGGCCATCCGGGATGTCCGGGCGGCGTGTGCCTACGTCCCTCAGGATAATTTCCTGTTTTCTGATACCATTGCCAACAATATTGGTTTTGCGCTGGATGATAAAAAGGGGGATATGATCGTCCGTGCCGCTGTGCTTGCGGATGTGGACGGCAATATCCGGGAATTCTCTCAAGGTTATGATACAGTATTGGGTGAACGGGGCGTCACCGTTTCCGGCGGTCAGAAGCAGCGCATTTCCATTGCCCGCGCCCTTTTAAAGGATGCCCCTGTTTTGATCCTGGATGATTCCGTTTCCGCGGTGGATACCAAAACAGAACGGGCCATCCTGCAAAATCTGCGGCAGACCCGTGCCGGAAAGACCACCATCCTGATCGCCCACCGGATCTCCACCATTGAGCAGATGGACAAGGTGCTGTTTATCGAGGACGGCACAGTTTCCGGTTTTGGCACCCATCAGCAGCTTTACAGCTCCAACGAGTCCTACCGGAAAATGGTGGATCTGCAGAAGCTGGAGGAAGGGGGTGCGGAGGATGCGTGAGTACCTGCCTGTTTTGCTGACAGGGGCTGTGCTGGTGCTGATCGCGTCAGCCTTTGTCATTGCCTGGCTTTTTGCCCAAAAAGGCAAGCAGAATGATGACTTTCAGCGCACTATGCCGGATAAAGTGATCATCCGCAGACTGCTGGGCTACGCCAAGCCCTACTGGAAGCAGTTTGTTCTGGTGCTGGTGATCATGATCGTGTCCATCGTCTACGATCTGGCATCCCCGGCGCTGATCGGCAATATTGAAGAACTGGTGAAGGGGCCGTTTGAGCTGCACCAGCTTTTTGCCAAAGTAGTGCTCTATGCCGGCATTTTGGTGGTATCTTTGCTCAGCACCTATTTTCAGACGGTCATTTTGCAAAAAGCAGGACAGAAGATCCTTTCAGATCTGCGGATGGGCGTGTTTTCTCATATTGAGCAGCTTTCCCACGAGCAGCTGAACAATATTCCCGTGGGCAAACTGGTGACCCGTGTCACCAATGATACCAACGGCATCAGTATGATGTTTACCAATGTGTTGGTAACCTTGGTCAAGAATGTGATGGTCATTTTCGGCGTGCTGGGCGCGATGCTGGTGAACAACTACGCAATGACTTTGGTGGTGCTGTGCTTTGTGCCCTTTGTGGTGATCTTTACCACGGTTTTCCAAAAGTTTTCCAGAAAAGCGCACCGGGCAGTCACCGACACCCGGACGGAAATGAATACTTTCCTGTCAGAAAACCTTTCCGGCATCAAGATCACCCAGATCTTCAACCGGGAGCAGGAAAAGCTGGGTGAATTTATGCAGCATAGCCGGCATTTGCGCAATGCCAAGCGGCAGCGGATGTTTGTCCACGGTGTTTTCCGCCCGGTGGTGTATATGCTGCACATCAGCTGTGTGCTGTGCCTGTTCTATTTTGGCGGACGCAGCGCCCTCAGCGGTGAGCCGGTCTTTGGTCAGATCATTACCAGCGGCACATTGGTGACCTTCTACCTGTACGCCACCCGGTTTTTTGACCCTATTCAGACCCTTTCTGAGCAGTTTGATACCCTGCAGTCGGCATTTGCCTCTGCGGAAAAGATCTTCCTTGTGATGGATATGAAGCCTCAGATCGTGGATGAGCCGGATGCTATGGAGCTGGATAAAATAGAAGGACGGATCGAGTTTCAGGATGTCTGGTTTGCCTACAAGCCCGACGAATGGGTGCTCAAGGGCGTATCCTTTACGGTAGAGCCCCGGCAAACTGTGGCGTTTGTGGGATCTACCGGCTCCGGAAAGACCACCATTCTGTCCCTGATCTGCCGCAATTATGACATCCAAAAGGGGCGCATCCTCATTGACGGCATCGATATTCGCCGGATCAAGATCACATCCCTGCGCCGCCATTTCGGACAGATGCTGCAGGATGTATTTCTGTTTACCGGCACAGTCCGCAGCAACCTCCTGCTGCGGCAGGAGGGCGTCAGTGACGAGGAGCTTTGGCAGGCCTGCCGCTATGTGAATGCCGACGGCTTTATCAGCAGATTGGAAAACGGCTTGGATGAAACCGTCCGGGAACGGGGCAACAATTTCTCCGCCGGTCAGCGGCAGCTTCTGAGCTTTGCCCGCACCATTATCCACAAGCCCTCTGTGATGATCCTGGATGAAGCCACCGCCAACATTGATACGGAAACAGAATTGCTGATCCAGGACTCTTTGGAGAAAATGAAAAACATTGGTACGATGCTGGTCGTTGCCCACCGCCTGAGCACCATCCAGCACGCGGATAATATTATTCTGCTTTCCAAGGGCAGGATCGTGGAGCAGGGAAACCACCAACAGCTTCTGAGCCAAAAAGGACGCTATTATCAGCTGTATACCCTGCAATACAGTAAAGAACAATTGCAAAAATAATATGTTGTGAAGTCCAAGATAAAACAGCACGAAATTTGCTTAATTTATGCAGATTTTGTGCTGTTTTTTTAAGTTTCGGACACCCGGGGACGGGTGTCCCTACGGCTCAATATGAATGGTTTTACCTTCGTGAGACAGCCCTTTTTAATGATGCTTGCATATTCTTTTGAAATTTAGTATAATAAACAAAGACAGAAAAAACGGAGGCTTTGGAAGATGGCAAAACTCTACTTCAAGTACGGTGCTATGGGCTCCAGTAAAACCGCTCAGGCACTGATCACCAAGTACAATTACGAAGAAAACGGTATGAATGTTTGGCTTTTAAAACCCAGCGCTGACACCCGGGATGGGGAGGATATTCTCCGCAGCCGTATTGGTTTGGAGGCGAAAGTGGAGGTTGCCACACCGGAAACGGATATTTATCAGAACTTTGTGGAGCATCACAGCGGTCACTGTGACGTGGTGATCGTGGATGAGTGCCAGTTCCTGCCGCCCCATCAGGTGGATCAGCTGCGTGCCATCGTGGATGATTTTGATATTCCGGTGATCTGCCTGGGCTTGCGGACGGATTTTCTGACCAAGCTGTTTCCCGGCAGTATGCGCCTGATGGAGATCGCCGATGCCATTCAGGAGATCAAGACCATCTGCGACTGCAGCGCCAAGGCCACCGTCAATGCCCGTATCGACAGCAACGGCTATATCGTCACCGAAGGTGAGCAGGTGGTGCTGGGCGGCAACGATTCGTATATTGCTATGTGTCACCGCTGCTACATCCGGGGTATTAAAGAACACAAAAAAATCAAGCTGCACGGACAAAATTAACACATCTGTATAAAGGAGAAACGCGTTATGGAAATTTCTGAAATTTTAGCAAAATGCGACCACACCCTTTTGGCGCAGACCGCCACCTGGAGGGACATTAAGGCCATCTGTGACGACGGTATGAAGTACAGCACCGCGTCTGTGTGCATTCCTGCCTCTTTTGTAAAGCAGGCCAAGGAATATGTGGGCGAAAAGCTGGCCATCTGCACGGTGATCGGCTTCCCCAACGGCTACGCAACCACTGCTTCCAAGTGTTTTATGGCATCCGATGCGGTGGATAACGGCGCCGACGAGGTGGATATGGTCATCAATATCGGCTGGGCAAAGGAAGGCAAGTGGGATGCCATCCGGGATGAGATCGCTGCCATCAAGGCTGCCTGCAAGGGTAAGCTTTTGAAGGTCATCATCGAGACCTGTCTGCTCAGCGACGAGGAAAAGATCGCCCTGTGCGGCTGTGTC
>CAZLLC010000064.1:0-9616 GCA_964560245.1 uncultured Oscillospiraceae bacterium
CTGAAGCGACCGTTCCGACCACACAGGCATCTGCAACGCAAAAGCCTGAAGCGACCGTTCCGACCACACAGGCATCTGCAACGCAAAAGCCTGAAGCGACTGTTCCGACCACACAGGCAACCGCAACGCAAAAGCCTGAAGCGACCGTTCCGACTACACAGGCATCTGCAACGCAAAAGCCTGAAACGACTGTTCCGACCACACAGGCAACCGCAACACAACCGCCTGAGACCCAGGTGACCACCACACAGGCAACTACAGCGCCAACCACCGAGCCTGCAGCTTCATCCGAGGCTACCGAGATCAGATCCGGCGGTACATACACATTATCCGGAACAAAAAAAGACACGATGATCTTGATCGATGCCGGTGATAGTGATGTGCAGCTTATTCTCAATGGCGTAACTGTTCAAAACAGTACCGGTCCCGCGATCTATATTCGTTCGGCAGATAAAGTAATCATAACCTTGGCAGACGGAACGGTTAATACCCTGTCTGACGGATCAAATTATTCTATCACCGACAGCAATTCCACATTGGATGCCGCCATCTTCAGCAAAGCAGATCTTACCATCAACGGCAGCGGCACATTGGTACTGAACGGCAACTATAAGCACGGTATCGTTTCCAAGGATGATCTGATCATCTCCTCCGGTACGTTGAGGGTCACGGCACAGAATGTGGGTCTGAATGGCAAGGATTGTGTGAAGATCAACAGCGGAAATATTACAGTTAATGCTGGCAGCGACGGCATTCGTTCCGATAACGATGAAGACACATCAAAAGGCTATGTATATCTTTCCGGCGGTACAGTCAATATCACCGCGGGAAACGACGGCATTCAGGCTGAAACCGTTATCAATGTTGAGCGTGTAACCCTTACCGTTACAGCAGGCGGCGGAAGTGCCGGTTCTCTGTCTTCCTCCAGTGAGTCCTATAAAGGATTAAAAGCAGGCTCAGATATTTATATTACAGGCGGCACCTTTAATTTGAATACAAAGGACGACTGCATCCATTCCAACGGTACGATCACGATCTCCGGTGGAACCTACACGTTGTCCTCCGGTGATGACGGTGTGCACGCCGATACGGACCTGGCGATCTCGGGTTCTGCGACAAAGCTTACGATCAACAAGAGCTATGAAGGAATTGAGGCTACGAATGTTGTGGTTTCCGGCGGAAGCATTTCTATTATAGCCTCTGACGATGGCATAAATGCTGCCGGCGGCAATGATACTACAGGAGGACGCCCGGGTATGGGATCCTTTAGTTCCTCTACGGGAAGTATTAAGATCTCCGGCGGTACCATATATATTAAGATGTCGGGAGACGGTCTGGATGCAAACGGAACACTTTCTGTCACCGGCGGCAGTATTACCGTTTCCGGCGCCAACAGCGGCGACACCTCTATTTTGGACTTTGATTCAAAAGGCACGATCAGCGGCGGCACCTTTATCGGTACCGGTGCTTCGAGCATGGCACAGAATTTTAGTTCCTCCTCCACCCAGGGCGCACTTATGGTCAAGACAAGCGGCACGGCAGGAACGACGATCAAATTGACCGACTCTTCCGGCAACGTTTTGGTTTCCCATACTGCGGATCAGGCATTTTCTTGTATTATTATCAGCTGTTCAGGTCTTTCCAAGGGCAACACCTATACCTTGAGTGTGGGATCTTCCAGCACTTCTATCACCATGAGCAGCACGGTTTACAGCGGGAGCAACTCAGGAAACTCCGGAAACGGCGGCAATCACGGAGGAAATGGGGGCGGCAAAAAATAAGGCTCGCAGAAAGGTCAGTGTCATTTTGTTCAGGAACACTATGGAAAAAGCGGTGTCATTCCGACCAAGCGATGCGCGCGGAGGAATCTACGCATCAACAATTCTGCTTAGCAGAAAATCGGCGCGAAGATCTTTCGACTCGCTCCGCTCGCTCAAGATGACAGGATTTTCGGTGCTGCAATCCTTAACCGAATGACATTGAGCAGAAAGATGGGGTATTTCCAACAAACACAAATAAATTTCAGGTGCTGTTTCATTCAATTTGAGACAGCACCTGAATTTTATCAGAGCTGGCAATTTTGTTCACAAAATATTCACAAGCTCACGCCTGAGCATTCAGCGTTCATTAAGCATACGGTGTTAAGCTTATATTGGTATATCTGGACTTACTATATCCATAAGCCCAATATTTTGAACAGGAAAGGATGAAGCAATATGCGTTATGCACTCACTTTGCCCGGCTTGGAGGGATACTATGATTACCGTTGAGCATTTAACAAAATACTACGGTGACCATCTGGCGGTTGACGACATCTCCTTTGAGATCACAGAGGGTCACGTCTATGGCTTTCTGGGTCCCAACGGCGCAGGCAAGTCCACGACGATGAACATCATTACCGGCTGCCTGTCCGCAACAGACGGCAAGGTGCTGATCGACGGTCACGACATTTTTGAAGAGCCGGACGCAGCGAAAAAACTGATCGGCTACCTGCCTGAGCATCCGCCTCTTTATATGAGCGAATCGCCCTATGACTATCTTCGCTTTGTTGGTGAAGCGAAAGGTCTCAGAGGCGCGGTTCTTACACAGCAGGTGGAGGAGGTTATTGAGAAGACCGGTATTCAAAATGTAAAACACCGCCGCATCTCTCAGCTTTCCAAGGGCTACAAGCAGCGTGTGGGTATTGCGCAGGCACTGCTTGGCAACCCCAGGGTCATTATTCTGGACGAACCGACAGTCGGTCTTGACCCCATCCAGATCATGGAGATCCGGGATCTGATCACGGAACTGGGGCGGACGCATACCGTTATTTTCAGCTCCCATATTTTGTCCGAGGTGCAGGCCATCTGTGACCAGATTTTGATGATCGCTAAGGGTAAGCTGGTAGCCTTCGGTGAGCCTGTGGAGCTGCAGAAGCAGCTTCTTGCGCCCAGTCAGATCGTGCTGACTACCAACGCTGCGGATGCGGAGCTGAATGCAGTGCTTGAGGGTGTGGAGCATATCACAGAGATCACCACCGGCGCAACGGACTGCGAATACACTGTTGCCCACATTAAGTCTGATTGTGAGGACGTTTACCAGCTGTCCGCGGCAGTGTTCCGGGCATTTGCCGCAAGTGAGCACGTGATCTATGAAATGTCCCTCAAGAAGGGCAATCTGGAGGATATCTTCATCGAATTGTCGGAAACTGCCGGTGCAGATCCGAATTCTGGCGATGATGCAGTTGCAGAAGAAATCGAGGCAGACTCCGCACCGATTCCTTCTATGGAGGGTATTTCTGTAGAAAGTGAGGAAGCAGAAGAATGATTGCGATATTAAAGCATGAGCTGCGGCTCTATTTCCATAGTCTGACTGCCTATGTATTCGGTGCGTTTCTGCTGGTTATGGTGGGTGTTGGCGCAATGCTCTACAACATCAACGCGGCATACAGCAACTTTGAATATGTGCTGAGCTTTTCTAGCCTGATCTTTGCGGTCATCGTTCCCATTCTGACTATGCGTGTTATTGCGGAGGAACGGAAGCAGAAGACGGATCAGCTGCTGTACTCCCTGCCGGTATCCACCACCAAAATTATTATGGGTAAGTACCTGGCGCTGCTGATCCTGTACCTGATCCCCCTGGCTGTGATCTGCCTGTATCCGCTGATCTTCGCTCAGTACGGCGAGGTGTACCTGCTGACCTCTTATGGCAGCTTGATCGCCTACTTCATTATGGGCGCGGCATTGATCGCCATTGGCGTATTTATTTCTTCACTGACAGAAAATCAGGGCTTCGCTGCCGGTATCGGTATCGCCGCCATTTTGTTCAATTACTTCAGTGTCAGCCTTGCGGAGTATGCCACCGCCACCGCTATAGGCAGTGCCATCGTGCTGTTTATTTTGGCGGCAGGACTTGGCTGGCTGATCTATCACCTGACGAAAAACAGCAATCTGGGCTACGGTGTTGGTCTGACCCTGATGGCTGCCGTGGTTGCTTCCTACTGGCTGATACCCGACAAACTGGAAGGGCTGATCCCTGAGGTTATGAAGACACTGAGCCTGTTTGACCGGTTTGAGACATTCGTAAACGGTGTGTTCGATATGACCGCCATCGTTTACTTTATATCCATCATTATTTTCTTCCTGTTCCTGTCGGTACAGTCTCTTGAGAAGCGGAGGTACAACTGATGAAAAACAATACTGTAAAGCGCAATCAGTTGGCACTGAAGGGCGGCTCTTATTCGATGATCATCACCGCTGTTTTGCTGGCGATCCTGATCGTGGTCAACATTTTTGCGGCCACCTTGCCTACCACACTGACCAAGTACGACATCAGTTCCAGCAAGCTGTACTCCATTACCAGCAACACCAAGGCTGTTGTGAATAACCTGCAGCAGGATGTGACCATCTACTGGATCGTGCAGGCAGACCAGGAGGACGCCATTATTGAAAATCTGCTGGGTAAATACGACGGTCTCTCCCCATACATTGATGTGGTGAAAAAGAATCCTGACGTTTTTCCCACCTTTACCGGGCAGTATACCGATGAGGACGTGCCCAACAACTCTCTGATCGTAGAATCCGGCGAGCGGTACCGCTATATCAGCTATGAGGACATCTACGAATATGAGGTCAATTACTACTCCTATACTTATACCGTTTCCGGTTTCGACGGTGAAGGCGCCATTACCTCCGCCATTGACTATGTGGTGACCGAGGATCTTCCGAAGATCTATGTACTGGAGGGTCACGGTGAGGGAGAGCTTCCCACCACCTTCTCCGATGCCGTTGAAAAGGAGAACATCGAGGGCGACACACTTTCTTTGCTGACAGTGGATGAGATCCCCGGGGACGCAGATGCCATTATGATCTACGCGCCCCAGAGCGACATCTCTGAGGAGGAAAAGACGATGCTGGCTGACTATACCGCAGAGGGCGGTAAGCTGCTGGTCATTGCCGGTCCTGTGGAGGATGGGGCGCTGACCAATCTGAACAGCTTGCTCTCCGACTACGGTGTAACTGTGGAAACCGGCATCGTTATTGAGGGCAACCGCAACAACTATGCCTTTGGCTATCCCTACATTTTGATGCCCGATATGCTCAGCCACAGCATTACCGATCCGCTGATCGAGGACCGGTACTATCCCATTGTCCCGCTGGCACAGGGTATGACCATCGGCTATACCTCCAACGGTACGGTTACAGAGCTGATGTCCACCTCCAGCGACGCCTTCAGCAAGATCGCGGGCTTTGCTTTGAGCACCTACGACAAGGAAGATGGCGATATTGACGGTCCTTTCTCCGTGGCGGTGTCCATCGAGACTGCCGGCGCGGGTCAGATCGTTTGGTTCTCTGCAACAGACTTCCTGGACGATATGTATAACGCCTATTCCTCCGGTGCCAATGTGGATCTGGTTATGAACGCGGTTTCTTCTCTCGTGGGTGAACGGGAGGCCATTTCCATCCGCAGCAAATCTATCAACTACAGCTATTTGACCATCAGCGAGGAGACCTCCTCCACGTTGAAGCTGCTGATGATCGGTGTGTTCCCCCTGGCTTATCTGGGAATCGGTGTTTGCGTGATCATTGCAAAGAGGAGGAAACAAAATGAAACGGTATAAGCGCGTTCTGATTCTGGCAGCTGTGCTGGTAGTTGCCTGCATTGCCACGATCGCTGTGTCCCAATATGAGCAGGAGCGGGAGCAGATCCGAACCAGCGATGAGATCATTATGCAGATCCCCAGTCAGGAGGTTCTGTCTGTTTCCTGGGAGTATTCCGGCGGTGACGGTCTTGCCTTCTGCAAGAGCGACGCAGGCTGGAGCTATCAGGATGATGAGGCCTTCCCTGTCAGTGAAGCGAAGGTGATGGATATTCTGGAGCATTTTGAAAGCTACGGCGTTACCTTTGCCATCGAGGATGTTACCGACTACAGTCAGTACGGCCTGGATGAACCGGAATGCACGTTGCATATAGCAACCGGGGAGGTCAGCTACGATATCAAGATGGGCGATTTCAGCAAAATGGATGAGCAGCGTTACATTGATATTGGTGACGGCAATGTGTATCTTGTCAGCGAGGATCCTGTAGACTATGTGGCTTCCAGCCTGTCTGAAATGATCCTGCACGACGATACCCCCGGCTTTGAGACTGTGGTGGATATCACCTTCACAGGCGATGAAAATTACACCATCGTCCGCACTGACGAAAGCACCAACACCTATAACCCTGAGGAGGATATCTATTTTGTGGAGCTTGACGGAAAGACCGTTCCTCTGAACACCGCTTCCGTCAAAAGCATTTTAAACACCATTACCGCTCTGGATCTGCTGACCTACGCCACCTACAATGCCACTGAGGAGGAATTGCAGACCTATGGGCTTGATGATCCGATGCTTTCTGTCACCGTCAACTACACCTATACCGGCGACGATGACCAGACCTTATCGGATACCTGCGTGATCCACATCAGTGAAAATCCCGAGGAGCGGGCTGCTTCTGATGCGGCTGTCGCGGAGGGCAGCACTGCCACCGCAGTCACCAAGTATGTCCGAATCGGCGATTCTCAGATCGTCTACACTGTAAGTGATACGGATTTTGCCATTTTGAAGGCAGTATCCTATGACGATCTGCGGCACAAAACACTGTTCTGGGCTGATTTTGAAATTGTCACCCAAATCGACATTGCTTTGGAAGGTCAATCGCACACACTCACATATGCAGCGGAAGATCCGGAGAATGAAGAATCTGATTATGTCTGGTTCTTCGGTGAAGAGGTGATCGGGATCGACGGTGTGCAGGCTGCGCTGGAAGCCTTGAGTGCGGACAGCTTCACCGATGAGCTTCCCAGCAAGGACGAGGAGATCGTTCTGACACTTCATCTGGATAACGGGAATTTCCCCACCGTGGAGCTTCGGCTGTACCGCTATGACGGCTCGCTGTGTCTTGGGGCGGTGGACGGCGATCCTGTAGCGCTGGTTTCCCGTTCCTCTGTTATGGAGCTTGTGGAGGCTGTACAGGCGATCGTTCTGAATGATATATGATCCCGGATAATATAGCCACGGTCGTTGCTTCAATGACGATCGGTGCTGTAATTTGTATCCTTGCAGGCATATTTATCATCATAAAGCGAAAAAAGATGCCTTATGAGGTATGGATCCCGTTGCTGGCGCTGAGTGTGCTGGGAGCTGTTGGTCTGCTCACAGTTTCACTGTGTTTGACAGCCGCTTTTGTGGTCGCAACCTAAGAAAAGGGGCCGCACTCATAACGGGTGCGACCCCTTCAAGCATATGGGCTTGTGAAGCTCTACCGAGAATGTATTAAGTCCGTTATTGCTTTCTGCCCAGATCCTGCTGTGGTGCTGTTCGATGATATTCTGCGGGATATGTGACCGGCGTTTATTACGGCTGCTGCATTCCCGCCATATTGCCGCCGGAAACCGTGACGGTTGCCGCGCAACCGTTGTCGTCTGTTACAACGGTGACAGAGGCGCCGATATAAACCACTGCGATCGTTGCGCTCTGGGCTTGGTTGGGATCCATTACGGGGATATCACCTTGACCGTTTTCTCCTTCCGGAAGCTCTGGAGGAGTCTTGCCCGGATCTGCCGCGCCGGAGACCTCCCTGTCCGGCTTTTCGGGAGCTTCCGGATTGTTTGTACCCTCCGGAGAGGTTTCTATGCTGCCAAGCACCCCGCCGTCTGTGGGAATATCACCCATATCTGAAGGGATCTCCCCCATATCCGAGGGAATTTCTCCTATATCTGAGGGAATCTCCCCCATTCCGTCCGGAAATTGCTCCATATTACCGGGCATTTGACCGCCCATAACGAAATCGCTGCTAAAGACGGTGGCTTCTGTCAGTGGGATCGTAATCTCACCGGCATCGGTAGCTACGGTGATAGACTTTGTGCTGATAGCGCAAACTGTTCCTGTATAGGTCGTGTCAGGCTCCCCGTTGGTACCTGTGGCGTCTGCCGCGGCTTGCTTGCCGCAGGCCGCAAAAGAAAGCAGCAGTGCCCCAACCGTCAAAATGCTGATAATGTGTTTGTTCATATTGCTTCACTCCTTGAGGAACCGCAAACGATTTGATCAGCGGTTACCTGAATTGATACGCTTGTATGATAACGCCTGAAGCTAAAATGTAGCTGAAAAGAATGTTAAAAAAATTACCACTTGACATTATATTGAAGCTGCATTATAATAGCATAGAAAATCGGCAAGAGGGAAGATTGGAAAGGAGTTCTGTTATGAAGTACGAGAATCCCGAAGCTTTTGTTATCTGGGATGACGATTTGTTTACATCTTCATCAGATCGCTGGGAATCTGATATCGATCCGGATGGTAGCAACGGCGAATAATGAATAGATAATCTATAATTTGATTATATGCAAAATAATGGGTGTTTCGTTTGAAACACCCTGTTTTTGTTTGTATTTGTGTCCTACATTTTTTGGTTTGTTCATATTTTATGACTATTATTTTCCAACAGGGTGTGTTATAATGTCTGCAAGTGTGTGCAAAAATCAGGCAAGGAGCGTTTCTATATGGGACTTTTTACTAAATTGTTTGGCACCCGGTCTGACCGGGAAATTAAGAAAATACAGCCGATCGTCGATAAGATCCTGTCTTTGGAGGATGAATACAAGGCATTATCTGAGGAACAGCTGCGGAGCAAAACTGCGGAGTTTAAGCAGCGGTTGGCAAATGGAGAAACCCTGGACGAGCTGCTGCCGGAGGCTTTTGCCGCCATCCGGGAGGCATCAGACCGTGTGCTGGGTATGCGCCCCTATCCGGTGCAGCTTATGGGCGGCATCGTTTTGCATCAGGGTCGTATCGCGGAAATGAAAACCGGTGAAGGTAAGACCCTGGTGGCTGTTTTGCCCTGCTACCTGAATGCGTTGACAGGACGGGGCGTCCACGTGGTCACCGTTAATGATTACCTTGCCAAGCGTGACTCCGAGTGGATGGGCAAGGTCCATCGCTATATGGGTCTGACGGTGGGTCTGGTCATTCCCGGTATGAAGCCGGCAGAACGGCGGATCGCTTATGCTGCCGATATTACCTACTGCACCAATAACGAGCTGGGCTTTGACTATCTGCGTGACAATATGGCGCTGTATAAGCCGGAGCTGGTTCAGCGGGGACACGCCTTTGCCATCGTGGACGAGGTGGACTCCATCCTCATCGACGAAGCACGGACACCGCTGATCATTTCCGGTAAGGGCGAGGATTCCTCTCAGCTTTATCAGCTGGCAGACAGCTTTGTGGCAGGTCTGCGCAAGCAGGTCTTTGCCAAGACCGACGAGAAGGAGGTGCAGGACGATTACGACTGCGATTACATCGTGGACGAAAAATCCCGTACCGTTTCTCTGACCGCTTCCGGCATTGCGAAGGCTGAACGGCAGTTCGGTGTGGAAAATCTGGCAGATCCTGAAAATGCCACACTGTCCCATCACCTGAATCAGGCGATGAAGGCCCGGGGACTGATGAAAAAAGACATCGATTATGTGGTCAAGGACGGACAGATCATCATCGTTGATGAATTTACCGGACGTCTGATGTACGGCAGACGGTATAATGAGGGTCTGCATCAGGCCATTGAAGCCAAGGAGCGGGTGGACGTTGCCAGCGAAAGCAAG
>CAZLLC010000065.1:0-9256 GCA_964560245.1 uncultured Oscillospiraceae bacterium
AGTTGGGGCAGACCACATCTTCGTGATCGGCAATAAAATCGTTCATTTCCTCCGGCTTCATCGCGTCCGGATTGACACCCTCACCGGAGGGGGCGGCTTCGATCAGCTTGTCCGCGCGGTGGCGGGCACCGCAGCCCTTGCAGTCCACCAGCGGGTCAGAGAAGCTGCCTACGTGACCGGTGGTGATCCAGGTCTGGGGATTCATCAAAATGGCGGCATCCAAGCCCACATTGTAAGGAGATTCCTGCACGAACTTCTTCATCCAGGCCTTTTTCACGTTATTTTTAAATTCCACGCCCAAAGGACCGTAGTCCCAGGAGTTTGCCAGACCGCCGTAGATTTCAGAGCCGGCGTATACAAAACCTCTGTTTTTGCATAGATTAACGATCATATCCAGTGTTTTTTCGCTGTTTTTCATTTTCTGTTCCTCCATATATTTACTCTTCGTTGGATACATTTTCAGGGCCTAAATCATTGGCCATCATTTCGTAGACCATATTGCCCAGCTCTACGGTGGACATTTCCGCGTACTGCTCCGGGGCGATCACATCCACAAGATGCAGATGCACATCGGTGGGCTTCAGCCGCAGACCGTTATGGAACACATACTGGGTATTACGCAGGGTGCATACCACAATGGGTACCTTTGTTTTTTGAGCGATCTTGAAAACACCGCTGCGGAAGCGGTGTAATTTTCTGTCCGGCTTGATGTAGCCCTCCGGAAACACGGCGATGGATACCTTATCCTGCCGGATCAGGTCGATACATTTTAATATAGTTTTCAGAGCCTGACGGTCATTTTCCCGGTCAATGGGCTGGCACAGGATCTTGTGCATATACCGACCAACTACGAACATAGACTGATTTTCTTTTTTGGAGATGAACGCCAGATGGCTGTGGCGGAAATAGTGCAGCAGTACTACCGGATCCATTTCGTTTAAGTGGTTGCACACAAGCAGAAAGCGACCCTCTTTCGGTGTCTTTTCCAAACCTTCTGTATGCATTTTCACGGACAGCAGCGGGATGGCGGCTTCTGCGATACAGTTGATCAAAAAACGGTAGAATTTACTTTCGTTCTCCTGGGGCTTGGACAGGTTTACGGCTTTTTCAGCGATAATAACAAACAGAAATGTCAGACCGCCGACGATCAAAAACGAGCCGATATAGCTGACCGGCAAAGCCCACAGCCAGTCCAGGCTGCCAAAAACGCCGGTACACAGGCAAATGATCACCGCGCAGATAGCCGGTGCGGTAAATAAAAAACCAAGCAGCATAATATCCTCCGGACTTTATTGCATAGTCAATCGTATTATACTCTTATTTGTTTCCGGAAACAAGTGTTATTTTTCTATAAGGGGTAGAATTTCCCATAAAATCTGCTATAATATAGAAAAAGTTGGTTGGAGGGTACGAAATGAAGAAAATAACCCGGTTGCTTCCGCTGTTTACAGTGGTGCTTGGCGTTATTTGCGCCTTGATGCGGCAGCAGCTATTTGAAAATGCGGATGTAAAGGGACTGATCTCGGAAAGTCATCCCTTCCATATGCTGCTTACTGTCCTGACAGTGCTGCTCCTGCTGCTGGTCAGCATCGGCGCTTTGTGGGGCGTTGGAAAGGATCACCGGTCAATTACCACATTGCCCGTACAGGCGTTGGGCTGTTTGGCAGCGGCTGTGGGTCATTTGATCTGGTATGTGATGACCCCGGAGGCTACAGGTATTTTCTCCTGGCTGAAACCGGTGGTGGCTGCATTCTTTCTGGTGATGGCGCTGTATCGGTTTATTTCCGGAAAAATGCCGCTTTTGCCGGCGGCATTGGCAAGCCTTGGTATGATGGTGCTGTGCTTCGGGCAGTACCGGCAGTGGGGGCAGTACACCCAGCTCCACGAATATCTGTTCCCCTCAATGGCAGCGGTATTTACTGCCCTGTACAGCTTGCAGTATTTGCTGATGGAAACGGTCGAAAAATCCGGTAAAAAAGCATTTTTTATCAATCAGGCGGCGTTGTTTTCCTGCATTGGCTGCTTAAGCACAGCGCTGTGGCCCTACTATCTGTGTATGGCACTGTGGCTTTTAAGCGGACTTTTTGTAAGACCTTGTAAAATGATCCTGCCGGAGGATGTAAAAAAATGCATCAAAAAGCTGGAAAAAGAGGGCTTTACCGCATATTGCGTCGGCGGCTGTGTCCGGGATGCCATGTTGGGACTGACACCCCACGATTATGACCTGTGCACCAATGCGAAGCCCCAGGACATCTGCCGTGTGTTTGAGGAATACAAATTGATCCGCAACGGTGAAAAACACGGCACTGTAGGCGTTGTGATGAACGGCACAGTCTATGAGATCACCACCTACCGGACAGAAGGGGATTATCAGGATCACCGGCATCCGGACAGTGTGGAATTTGTGGATCACATTCAGGAGGACCTGGCGCGCCGGGATTTTACCGTAAATGCTATGGCCTATCACCCCGAAACAGGCTATTACGATCCTTTTGGGGGCAGCAAGGACCTGCTCGACGGCGTTTTGCGTGCAGTGGGTCAGCCCCGGGTGCGTTTTCAGGAGGATGCCCTGCGTATTTTGCGGGGTGTACGCTTTGCCTGCCGTTTCCGGCTGCAGATCGAGGAGGAAACCCTGAAGGCAATGGAGGAGCTGACACCGCTGCTGGACGATCTGGCAGCAGAGCGGGTGTGCAGTGAGCTGACCCAGGCTTTGTGCCATATGACTCAGGAGGATCTGCTGCGCTATAGCTTTGTGATCCTGCAGGTCATTCCGGAATTGAAGGAATGTGTGGGCTTCCAACAGCACAACCCCCATCATAAGTACGATGTATTTACCCATACTGCCGCGGTCCTGGAGGCGGTAGAAAATGATCCGGCACTGCGCTGGGCGGCGCTGCTGCACGATGCAGGCAAGCCCAAAACCTTTACCCGGGATGAACAGGGTGTGGGACATTTCTTCGGTCACGCCCAGGTCAGCGCAGAAATTGCAGAGGAAGTGCTGCGCCGGTTAAAGGTTTCTAACAGCCTGAAGGAGCAGGTAATGTTTTTGATCGAACACCATATGGATACCCTGTCGGCTGATGAAAATGCGCTACGCAAAAAGCTGAGTAAGTACGGCGGTGAAAACCTGAAGAAGCTTGTGGTCTTGCAGCAGGCAGACCGGGGCGGTAAGAATACCCGCAAGGCTGACGACCTGAAAACAGAGAAAATACTGTCCATTATTGAAAAAATGGAACAGACCGAAGGCTGTCTGCAGATCCGGGATCTGGCGGTAAACGGCTACGATCTGATGGAGCTGGGCTTCGAAGCAGGACCGGCGCTGGGGGATTGCCAGCAGATGCTTTTAGAGCAGGTGCTGGAGGGCAAACTGCCTAATGAAAAAGAAGCTCTTACAGAAAAAGCCAGAGAATATTTGCAAGCGAGGTAAAACCAATGAAGATTGCAGTAGTGACCGGTGCCAGCTCCGGTATGGGAAGGGAATTTGTATTGCAGCTTCCCCTGTATCTACAGGTAGATGAAATTTGGGTAATTGCCCGGCGGGAGAGCGCCCTGAAGGAATTGCAGGATGTATGCTCCTTGCCGGTGCGTCCGGTGGCGCTGGATCTTTGCAAGGATCAGGCCTTTGAAGAATATGCCCGTCTGCTGGAAACGGAAAAGCCGGATGTGAAGCTGCTGGTCAATGCTGCAGGCTTTGGTAAATTCGGCTCTTTTGAAAATATCCCGCTGGCCGATGAGCTGCGGATGATCGACCTGAATTGTAAGGCGTTGGTGGCAATGACCCGCCTGACACTGCCCTATATGCACCCGGGCAGCCACATTTTGCAGCTGGACAGTCTTTCTGCCTTCCAGCCGGTACCCTATATCACCACCTATGGCGCAACCAAATCCTTTGTTCTCAGCTACAGCCGGGCAATGAACGCGGAACTGAAAAAGCGGAATATCCGGATGATGGCAATGAACCCGGGTTGGGTGAAAACGGAGTTTTTTAACCATGCCTTCCAAAGCAATCAAAACGAAGTCCAGTATTTCGACCGGCTGTATGAGGCGCGGGATGTGGTTGCTACCGGCTTAAAGGATCTTTATAAAACCAAAAAGGAAGTATCCATCCACGGTCTGCCGGTGCGCAATCAGGTGCGGCTTGTAAAGCTTTTGCCCCACAGCCTTGTGATGAAGGTGTGGCTTTCTCAGCAGAGAAAAGCGAAAAACAACAAAGGTCTGACGACATAATGATTTTGGATTAAAGGAACTATTGTGAAGCGAAAGCGTAAACTCTTTGCCCCCTCTGTGAGGGGGCTGGCAGCGAAGCTGACTGGGGGAGTGCAGTTCTAAAGATAGGATACTCCCTCCGTCATTTGCTCCGCAAATGCCACCTCCCTCAAAGAGGGAGGCGAGGCTTTTATCGATGGTGCTTTCGTGTCAATGAAATAAGGAGGATATTATGCATCATAAAAAAACAGAAACACTGATTCAAAAGATCCTGCATTTTCTGGAGCGGTTTATCGCGGCGATTACTCTGCTCGTATTGATCGGGATGCTGGGAATGGAATTGTACCGGATGTGTACGGTGGAGGGGTATTTTTCCACCGTCAATACATATCTGCATAATATTCTGACCATCGTGGTGGGGCTGGAGTTTGTGAGGATGCTGATCGATCTGACACCTGCCAATACCATCGAAGTGCTGATCGTGGCAATTGCCCGGCAGGTCATTTTGAACCACGAGAATCCGCTGAGCAACTTAGCCTGCGTTGCCTGCATCGCCGGTCTGTTTGCAACCCGGCATTTCCTGATCCCCAAAAATGAGCTGACCATCGAGCTTTCGGAAGTGGAAGAGAACGAGGAAGAATTGACAACCACATAATAAAAAAGTCGGCGTGCAACCAGCACGCCGGCTTTTTATTTAGGAGTAAAGACTAACAAATATGTCATTCTGAGCGAACGAAGTGAGTCGAAGAAGCTTCGCACCGATTAAACTGCTGCATTGCTGTAAGTACGAAGATCCCTCCGTTCGCTGGCGCTCAGTCGGGATGACACATAAACGAAAGAGTGTTGTATTTATCTCTGCTTGCCCATATAGAACAGGGCCAGGGTGCCGGGACCGGAGTGAGAACCGATCACCGCGCCTACATAGTAGATGAAAACATCCTTCACGCCGTGCTTGGTTTTCAGGAGGTTTGCCATATACTGGGCATCCTCGATGCAGTCGCCGTGGCAGATAAAGACGGTATCATTGGCGCCGGGGATAGCGTCCTGTGCGAATTTATCGATCAGGGCATTGATAGAAGCCTTTCTGCCCCGGGCAGTACCGGTCTTGATCAGATGACCTTCGTTATCCACATGCATCACCGGCTTGATCTGCAGCATGGTGCCCACAAGAGCTGTGGCTGCGCTGACACGGCCGCCCCGCTTCAGGAACATCAGATCGTCTACAGTAAACTGATGGGCAAGATGGAAGCGCTCTTCCTCACACCATTTTGTCAACTCTTCCAGACTGTAGCCTTCATCCCGCTTTTTGCAGGCGTACCACACCAGCAAGCCCTGACCCAAAGAGGCGCACAGGGTATCCACCACGATGATCTTTCTGTCCGGATACTCCTCGCTTAGCTCCTGAGCGGCGATCACGGCGGACTGATAGGTGGTGCTAAGACCTGAGGAGAACGCCAGCACCAACACATCCTCGCCACCTGCCACGATGGGGGCAATGGCGGATTTCCAGACTTCCGGGTTGACAGCGCTTGTTTTGGCGCTTTCACCGGCACGCATACCGGCAAACATCTCTTTGAGCCACCGTTCGGTGTAGGTGTGGTGATCTTCTCCTTTATAAGTAACGGTCAGATTGACCACGGAAAGGTTCAGCTCCTGATACATATGCTCCGGAAAATCGCAGCAGCTGTCTGTAACAATACGGTAAGACATAAAAATAACACTCCTTGATATAAATGAGGGGGAAACTCCCAATGTTACTAAGTTAAGGAAAAACCTAAAAAATTGCACTGCACTCTCGGCTCCCTCAGTGAGGGAGCTGGCAAAAATCGGCACTTCGGAACCGATTTTTGACTGAGGGAGTGTCGTATCAACAGTGCGTATGCTGAAAATCACTCCCCCAGTCAGCTTCGCTGACAGCCCCCTCAAAGCGGGGGCCAAGGCTCAACCTAACGGCATCGGGGAAAGCCCCGTTTCTGTATCAAATCATACACCAATTTCATTTTTTGCGTCAGCCCCGGGGGGGAGAATATGAAAAAGCAGGCACTCCCTGAGGTAGAATCGGCAATTCTACCGGCAGTAGAGATTATTTTTTAATAATTTTGGGAAAACTGGCGATAAGCAAACAGGCCCACAGGAAGGGCGCAAGTCCCTGCAGGTATACGCAAAACATAGGCGCAGACACCAAATTCAGAAGAATGTTCAATATCACGCCTACCGTATTGCCGGCACCTACGCACAAAATGGTAACGATCAGGGTCAGCATAGTCAAAAGCAAGGAAAGAGCGCTGATCAGCCGTAGCAGCCGCAGCAGCTTTTGATCCTTGTTTTTATAACTTTTATACAGCAGCATAAAGCCGGGCACAAAAAACAAAAGTCCCAAAATTGTAAGCAGCACATTACCGGCAGTGCTGCGCTGAGAAACAAAGCCAAGCACCACACACAGCGCATATAGACAGCACCACAGAAAGAATAAGCTTTTTTTCTTCAAAGTAATAGCCTCCCCGCATAAGCTTAAAAATATTCTACCTTATTTTACCCGGATTGGCAAGAAAAATAAAAAATACTGGACACTGGGGAAATGTGCTGATATAATAAACAGAAGATATCTCTAAAAACAGGAAGGAAGCAAGAATTATGAAATGTCCTTTTTGCGGCGATCAGGAATCCAAGGTGGTAGACTCCCGTCATTCCGATGATGGGCTCAGCATCCGCCGCCGTCGGGAATGCCTGACCTGCCAGAGAAGATTTACTACATATGAGATCGTGGAAAGTCTGCCGGTGATCGTGGTCAAGCGCGACGGCACCAGTCAGGCCTTTGACCGGAATAAGATCATCAATTCTATGGTCCGTGCCTTTGATAAGCGGCAGGTGGATATGGCGGATCTGGACCGGATCACCACAGAGATCGAGCAAACCATCCAGAATACATTGGAGCGGGAAGTGACCACCGATCAGATCGGTCAGATGGTAATGGAGCGTATCAAGCCCTTGGACGAGGTGGCTTATATCCGCTTTGCTTCCGTGTACCGCCGGTTTCAGGACGTCCGCAGCTTCATTCACGAGATCAATAAATTTCTTGAGGAACAGTAATTATGGAAAATGCGCTTACAGAGTTAATGGATGTTTTCGTACCGGATCTGGGCTCGCTGATCACCGATCTGCGGTACTGGCTGGTGTTTTTGATGGTGGTAGGTCCTGTGGCACTGATGCTGCTGGGCGCTTACTATCTGTTTATGGCACCGCCGGAAGCCAACCATAAGGCCGGCTACCGTACCTTTTACGGTATGGGCAGTGTCAGTGCCTGGAGATTTACCCAAAAGCTGGCAGGCAGGACCTGGATCATCAGCGGTCTGGTGATGCTGCTGGTGGCGATCGTGGGCTTTATCCTGATGATCAAGGCGGAGGTAGGCCGGGCTGTGACCATCGGCTTGGTGGTGCTGATCGTAGAAGCCATCATTGCGCTGGTGGCCTATATTGCCATCGAAGTGACTGTTTCCGGTCGTTACGACGAAAACGGCAACCTGAAGAAAAAGTAAACAGAACTTATTGGTTCCGCACAGATCGCTCTGATCTGTGCGGAATTTTAATAAATTGACAGAATGTGCCTGTATATGCTAAACTAAAAAATAATATAAAGAGGGAGGAAATATGTATGCCGCAAGTATTTATCAGCTACAGTTCCAAGGACTTTAATCAGGCGCAGGCAGTACGCAGTGTGCTGGAGCAGAACGGCATTTCCTGCTGGATGGCACCTGGCGATATACCCGGTGGCTCCAATTATACAAAGGAGATTCCCATCGCCATTAAGGAATGTCAGGCTTTTGTGCTGATGCTTTCATCCAATGCTCAAGCATCCCAGTGGGTTTTGAAGGAATTGGATACAGCCGTGTCCAACTGCAAGATCATTCTGCCCTTCCAGCTGGAGGATATTTCTCTGACCGACGAGTTTAATTTCCTGCTCACCGGCGCCCAGCGCTATGACGCCTATCAGAAAAAGACAGAGGCAACGAAAAATCTTGTACAGCGCATCAAGGCCATTACTGATGCCGATGAACCCTGTCCGGCAGAGGAAGAAACTGCGCCGGCAGAAGAAATACCTGTGGAAGAAACACGCCCAGTCAGGGAGGGAAAATCCCAGCAGGTGGTTCGGGGATTGTGCCCGGCCTGTGGCAGCAGTCAGATCAAAGATTTCGGCAATGCTGTCCGTCCGCACTTGCCTGGCGAATATTTTCTGTGTGTTTTACTTTCCGTGGCGACGGCGGCAGTAGTATCTGTCGGCGTATTGATCGTGGGGTTGCTTTTGGGTATGATCCTGGATCAGATCGATAACGATCTGTTTCAAATGATGATGTTTGTGTCTATGGTGGGCGCACTGGCAGGAGTGGTACTTGGTGCAATCTGGGGCAACCGTATTGCCAAAAAGCAGATCGGCAACAAGCGGCTGCAGAAGCATACTGCGGTAACAGAGCATCGGTGCAAGACTTGCAGTAAGCGCTTCCAGCTTCCGCTTACCTCAATAAAATAAAATCTTTGTGAAAAATGCGAAAAAAAGCATTGAAATACAGATCGTGTTCGTGTATAATGTCCTTATTGCGGCGTTTGTGCCGCGGCATTGGAGGGTAAAGACCTTCCCGAAAGGAGAATATTATTATGTATACAGCAAATTCCATCCGTAATGTGTGTCTGCTGGGTCACAGCGGCAGCGGCAAGTCCGCGCTGGCTGAGAGCCTGCTTTATATGACCGGTGCTATTGACCGTATCGGTAAGAATGCCGACGGCAATACCGTGTGCGATCACGACCCGGAAGAGATTCGCCGCAATATTTCTATTTCCGCTGCTGTTGTTCCTCTGGACTACAAGGGCAGCCGGATCAACCTGCTGGACACCCCCGGCGGTTTCGACTTCTCCGGCGCTGTAGTGGAAGCACTGCGTGCCGCTGACGCAGCCATCATCGTCTGCTCCGCTAAGGACGGCATCACCGTCGGCTTTGAAAAGGCCGCCGCCCTTGCCGTGAACCGCATCCACAAAGCCAGCCTTGGACAAGGTAGTC
>CAZLLC010000066.1:0-9205 GCA_964560245.1 uncultured Oscillospiraceae bacterium
TTATGAACGGTGTGAAGAAGGCCGGCATCGAGCTGAACCGCAAGAGCCTGTCCGAAATGGCTATTCAGGACTCCGCCGCTTTCGCCGCTCTGGTAGAGAAGGCAAAGGCTGCCCTGTAATTTTTGTCCATAAGGAGAAAAATTATCGATATAAATCCCTGACGGGATTTATATCATATCGAATTTATCGTCAGATAAATATATCGATTATGCCACAAGGCATAAATATCGATTTCGTATAGCGAAAATATTGACGAAAAATTACTTCCCAAAAGCCCTTGCATCCCGCAGGGGCTTTTTTGTATACTTAATAATATAAATCAGAATTTACAGTCGCAGCCTTTTCTCCCTCAAAATGGAGCAGTAAAAAAGCCTCCCCTGTAGGGGAGGTGGCCGAGCGTAGCGAGGTCAGAAGGGTGAAAAAGTTGTTTTATGGTGGTTTTCCACCCCTCAGTCTCGCTTCGCTCGACAGTGCTCTGCGGAGCACCCGGTCGCGGCTCTGACAGCCCACCGGGCTGTCATTCACTACCGCGACTGCGCTTCGCTTACCCCTCAAAGGGGAGCCTTTCGTGCATACCGCTTTCGATGGTGCGCTAAAGAATAATTTATACCACAAAAAAGGGGAGGGGTACTTATGGAACTCAAGCATATTGCCACACGGGACGGGCGGCTGAGCAGCTTCCTGAAGCAGGAGCTGGGTCTGTCCACCGGGCTGATGAACCGGCTGAAATGGGCGCAAAAGCTGTTTGTCAACGGTATTCCCCGGCACGCCGATCATCCTGTTTGCACCGGCGATGTGATCACCGCGCTGCTGGACGATCCTGCCCCGGAATATCCGGCGCAATTGGCAGACATCTCCATTGTTTACGAGGATGATCATATTCTGTGCGTGGAAAAGCCTGCGGGAATGCTGATCCATCCCTCCCGTTCGGTCTTTACCGGCACATTGGCAAACTATGTTTTAGGCTATTATCAGCAAACCGGGCAAGGCTGTGCCTTCCATCCGGTGACCCGGTTGGATCGGGATACCTTCGGCGTGGTACTGCTGGCAAAAAATGCCCATATTCACGGCATTTTGAACAGCCTGCACAGTCAGGGTAAGCTGCAAAAGACCTATGAAGCGCTGGTTTTCGGCAAGCCGGAACCGGAAGCGGGTATCATTGATGCCCCCATTGCCCGGCTGCCTCTGCCCAGTCTGCTGCGAAAGGTCGCCCCGGAGGGCAAACCCTCGGTGACAGAGTACGAAACCGCTGCTGTGTATGACGGCTTCAGCCACCTGATCCTGCGTCCCATCACCGGCAGGACTCATCAGCTTCGTGTCCACTGCGCCTGGAAAGGTTTTCCCATTTTGGGCGATCCCCAGTACGGCAACAGCCAGTCGCTGGCCCTTTCTGAAAAGCTGCAGCTCCATACCCAGGCACTGTGCGCCCGGCAGCTTGTTTTCCCCCATCCCATCACCGGCGAAAACATCACGGTCACATCCAGCCAGCAATTACGGTAACCAATTATATTTTATGCTAAATTATTGTTTAGTGTACGAATAGCACTGCACAAAAAATCTCCCTCTGATGAGGGTAAGCGAAGCGTCGCCGCAGAGAGGTGGATTCGCCGCAGGCGAAGACGGAGGGAGAGAAACTACCTCTCAGTCAAAAATCGGTTCCAAAGTGCCGATTTTTGCCAGCTCCCCTGACAAGGGGAGCTAAGGGTGCTGTGCAATGTTTACACTTTTCCTTAACTTCGTGACATTGTACTCCCCTGTTTCACCTAAAACTTTACAAATTGTGCGTCCTTACCTCCCTCTTTGAGGGAGGTGGGCGAGCGAAGCGAGTCCGGAGGGAGTGTTGTATCTTATATTGGAAGATTTATAATCGTATAAGGAGAAAAATATGGAATCTGAATTAAAAGGCGGTTTTGTTACCGTAGTAAAAGCAGAAAAAGAATGTGATGTCTACTGCCCCATCTGCCGCAAGGTGCTGCACGTAGAAGCCGGACAGGTGATCCCCCGCTGCTGCGGCAAACCTATGGAAGTTATGGACTAAAAAGTAGGGACACCCCTCTGGGGTGTCCGAAATAAAAAATCGGCACAAATGTGCCGATTTTTTGCTGTTATTTTTGGCGGGCACCGCAGGAGCGGTGCCCCTACAAACATTTTTACCCGTTTTTCTTCTTTTCGCCGATGCTCAGCAGCAGATTCAGGAAAATGCCGAAGATGGCAGCGCCTGCCACACAGGGGATATCCATACCGAAGAAGGGAATGTTGCCGCCGAAGGCGTACTGACCGCCCACGCCGATGATGATAATGGAAGCGATCACGGCAATATTCTTGGAGGAGAACATATCCACCTTCTTATCGATCATAATCGCAACGCCCTGGGCAGCGATGGCGCCGAACAGGTAGATCTCCAGACCGCCGATAACAGCTGTGGGGATGGCGTAAATTGCCTGGATCAAAGGAGTGAAGCAGGAGATGACCATTGCCAGCACGGCAGCTACGATCAGCACGGGAACACTGAACACCTTGGTGATGGCCATTGTGGAAATGTTTTCGCCGTAGTTTGTACCGGCAGGGCCGCCGATCAGACCGGTGATCATATCGCCGATACCGTCGCCGATCAGGTTGCGGTCCAAAAGACCAACCAGATCATACTTCTTGTCCGTGCCCTTTTTCTTTGCCACATCATTGACATAGATGTCCAGCTGATACATATGGGCGGTAGACTCCGGAATTGTGGCAATGGCCACAGGCATAATCGCCAAAACAGCTTCCAGGGAGAACTTAGGCAGAGAGAACGCAGGCAGCGCAAAGATGCTGCCGTCGCTGAGCTTCCAGGTAGAAGCGGCAACCACGCTGTCAACAGACATAACATCAAACAGGTTGCTGCCGGGATTGCTGCCGCCTGCCCAATAGATGATGGCAGCGGTCAGGCAGCCCACAGCGGCGCCTAAAAGCAGGGGCAGCTGTGCCAAAAAGCCTTTCAGATAGCGGGAAAAAAGAACGGTAGACAGCAGCGTTGCCAGGGATACGACCCAAACCAGACCCAGGTCACCGGTAAAGGTGGCGGAGGGTGTATAAGCATCGCCCAGGGCGTTAGCCGCCAGAGTCAGACCGATGATCATTGCCACAGGGCCGGTGATGGAAGCGGGCAGGATCTTTTCCACAGCCTTCGGACCGCTGAAGCGGACGATCAGACCGGCAGCGATGGAGATCAGACCGGACATCACGATACCGAACTGGGCATATTGAATGGCTTCTGTGGGCAGTGTGGCGATCTCCTTATTCTGCCATGCTGTCATCTGTGCCAGGGCATCGGGTGACAGCTTGCCCATAATCGCTTCGCTGGTCACAAGACCGGCAATAGCCGTCAGATAAGCAAAACTGGAACCGTAGTACAGAGGGATCTTACGACCGGTAATAAACACAAAACAAAGGGTTGCCAAACCGCTGGCGAAGATGGTGGTGGATACCTGGAAGCCGGTGATCAGTGCCACGGTAACGGTGGCGGGGAACATCACGATCACTTGCTGCAATGCATACAAAAACAATCTCCAGGCGCTGGGGCGTTCGTCAGGAAGATAGCCGACGACGGGGTTTTGTTTACTCATAATAAATCCCTCTTTCTATTCAATTTATCTGCGGGCAAAAAAATATCCTGCAAGGCAAAAGCCTGCAGGCGATCAGGATATTCAGTAAAAGCGATATAACTTCTTGTCGCTTCCTACCAAAGCTCCTGAAAGTTTGCCTTGCACAGTATAGCAGGCGCGACCGGATTTGTAAAGCAAAATTTTATAAAAATTGAAAAATTTTTTCTGTCTTTAGATTATCCGGACTTTTCCATATTGGGAAGTGTTACGCTATATTGAAAAGGCACTCTTTCAACTGAGCTGTACCGAAACACTGTCGTCCTGAGCGGAGCGAAGCGGAGTCGAAGGATCTACGCATAATCATTTCTGCTAAGCAGCACTTCACTGCGAAGATCCTTCGTCGCTGTGCTCCTCAGGACGACACGGGGGTTATCGGGAGCATGTGCTTTTTTGAAAATAATTTTTAATCTATAATTTGTAACTTGTAATTGTAATTGTTAATTATTCAAAGAAGAACACCTGCTTCATCAGGGGCTGGGCGCCGGTGACCGGATCCATCTGCATCACCATAACATCCTTCATATATTCGTTCCACTTGTCCACCACAGGGCTTTCTGCCTGCACCTTGGCAGCGTATTCAATGCTGTCACATTCATAGTAGCCAAACAACTCATTGCCCACATTCCAAATGGTATAATTGCGGATCCCAGCAGCCGCCAGCACGTCCTTCATTTCCGGCCAGATATTGTCGTGGCGCTTGATATATTCATCCAATTTTCCAGGCAGGACGATCGCCTTCCAAGCATAACGATCCATATAGATTACCTCCGTATTTTAATTACTGCATAGGAAAAAACAGTTGCTTTTTCCTCTCAATGGTGATATTATACATAATGTGGAGATCGTGGGGAACAATTTTTCGTTAGAATTGCCCAATTTCTACACCTTCACCAAAAATCTGTGCAAAAAATGTGTAATTTGCACAATTTTCTTTTTTTACAGACTAATCTGAAAGGGAGTAATTGCGATGGCTGATACCATTCTCCAGCTTTGCGGGATCACCAAAATATTCCCCGGCGTTAAAGCACTGAACAACGTGCAATTCGACCTGAAGGCCGGCGAGATCCACGCCCTGATGGGCGAAAACGGCGCCGGTAAGTCCACCTTTATCAAAGTGATCATGGGTGTGCATCAGGCCGAAGAGGGCGAGATGTATCTTAATGGTGAAAAGGTGAATTTCAAAAGCACCAGAGATGCCCAAAAAGCAGGCATTGCCGCCATTTATCAACACGTTACCGCGTATCCCCACCTGAGTGTGGCGGAAAATATTTTCGTAGGACACCTGAAGGAAAAGTACGGCGCTGTCCAGTGGAAGCAGATGTATCGGGAAGCGGACGCTCTGCTGCAGGAGCTGAACGCGGACTTTACCTCCCGGGAACTGATGGGAAATCTCTCTGTTGCGCAGCAGCAGATGGTAGAGATCGCCAAGGCCCTTTCCCTGAATGCCCGTATCCTGATTATGGACGAGCCCACCGCCGCCCTGACCAAACGGGAATCGGAGGAGCTGTACCGGATTGCCCGGAAGCTCCGGGATGACGGCGTTGCCATCATCTTCATTTCCCACCGCTTTGAGGATATGTACGCCCTGGCCAGCCGTGTCACCGTGTTCCGGGATGCCCAGTACATCGGTACATATAATGTAGACGAGATCACCAACGCCGACCTGATCAAGGCAATGGTGGGCCGTGAGATCACCGACCTGTTCCCCAAGCCTCAGGTGGCGCTGGTCGAAGAAGTTTTGCGTGTAGAAAACCTCTGCCGCACCGGCTATTTTAAAGATGTATCCTTTAATATCCGCAAGGGTGAGATCCTGGGTCTGACAGGCCTTGTGGGTGCCCGCCGTACAGAAGTGGTGCAGACCATCTTCGGCGTGGAAAAGCTTACCTCCGGTAAGATCTTCCTGGAGGGCAAGGAAGTCAAGATCAAGTGCGCCAGCGACGCAATGAAGCTGGGCATTGGCCTTTTGCCGGAAAACCGGCAGATCGAAGGTCTGATCTTAGACTGGGGCATCGGCAGAAATATTACCCTGACCGAGCTGCGCAGTTATGTGAGCAAGCTCTTCATCAATGAGAAGAAAGAAAACGAACGGTCCAAGGATCTTGCCGAGCAGGTGGACACCAAGGCCGTATCCGTGTTCGATAAAGCCAGTTCTCTGTCCGGCGGCAACCAGCAGAAGGTGGTGGTCGCCAAGGCGCTGGGCTCTGATTTCAAGGTCCTTGTGCTGGACGAGCCCACCAAGGGCGTGGATGTTGGCGCAAAAGCCGCCATCTACGAGATTATGGGCGAGCTGGCACAGCAGGGCTACGCCATTATTATGATCTCCTCTGAAATGCCGGAAATTCTGGGTATGGCAGACCGGATCCTGGTAATGTGCGAAGGCCGTGTTACCGGTGAGCTTTCCCGTGAGGAAGCCACACAGGAGAAGATCCTGGAGCTGGCTATGACCAAGCACACTTCAGAGGAAGGGAGTGTGGCGCCGTGAAACTGAAAAACAAAAAAGGACGGCTGGGCGAACTGCTTCGCAGCCGTGAAGCCAGCCTGATGCTGGTTATGATCCTGCTGATCGCTGTCATTCAGTGGCGCAGCGGCGGCAAGTTTCTCTCCTCTACCGTTATATCTCAGCTGACGCAAAACTATGCCTATACCGCGGTTTTGTCCTTCGGTATGCTGCTGGTGCTGCTCATTGGCGGTATCGACATCTCCATCGGCGCTACCCTGGCGCTGAGCGGAATGAGCGCCTCCCTGTTGATGCGTGACGGCATCATTACCAGTCCCATTCTGGCCTTCGGTGTCAGTATCGCGGTTGGTCTTGTGTGCGGTCTTGTGATCGGTCTGATCGTTTCCAAGGGTAAGGTCATTCCCATTATCGCCACCTTGGGTATGCAGTATATATACCGCGGTCTGACTTATTACATATCCGACACCCAGTGGGTCCCCTCCGATAAGATGCTCCCGGGCTACAAGGCTTTTGCACAGGGCAGCTTCCTGGGGATCAACAACCTGTTCTGGATCGTTATCGTGCTGTTCGCGGTCACATTGGTGTTCCTGAAATGGACCCGTTTTGGCCGTCAGATCTACGCCGTTGGCTCCAATGCCGACGCCGCAAAGATCTCCGGTATCAGCATTGACCGGGTCAAGATCATCGTTTACACCATCAACGGCGGTGTAGCAGGTCTTGCCGGCGCCATGTATACCAGTATGTACGCCACCGCTCAGGGCAATATGGCCTCCGGCGGAGAAATGGATGTTATCGCTGCCTGCGTTATCGGCGGTGTGAGCCTGAACGGCGGTCAGGGCAGTGCCCTTGGCGTGCTGCTGGGCGCCATCACCATCGCCATTATCAGTAAATCCCTGAGTCTGGTTGGCATCGATGCCTTCTGGCAGCAGGCACTGAAGGGCGGCATCATTCTGCTGGCTGTTCTTGTTAACGTGATCGTCCAGCGGCGCAATCAGCGCAAAGCTCTGGAAGGGAGGGACATCTGATGGCAACAAAATCCGGAAGAACCATCTCTCATCAGAAAAGGCGTTCCGTTAAGGATATGCTGATGCGCTGGGAATTTTTGCTGGTGCTGATCTTCATCGGCGTAAACATTATGAATGCCTGCAATTCCCCCTACTACCTGAACTGGTACAACCTGTTCACCAACATCAACGGCTTTTTGGTCAAGGCACTGATCGCCCTGCCGATGGCCTATGTGCTGCTGTTGGGTGATATTGACCTGTCTGTTGGCGGCAATGTATGTCTTTCCGCCACCATGCTGGGTATCGTTTACAATGCCTCCGGCTCTATTTGGCTGGGCATTCTGGCCTGTATCGCAACTGCCACCCTGTGTGGCGCGCTGAACGGCCTGATTATGACCAAGTTCACCGAGCTTGCCCCGATGATCGTGACGTTGGCTACCAACATCGTGTTCCGGGGTCTGTCCGAGAGAATTCTCGGCGACGGCTCCACCGGCGGTATGACCAAGGTGAAGTGGTTTACCCAGCTTTACTACGGTCGTTTCCCGGAAGCAGTTCCCATTTTGGGCAAGAATGTGCCCTATATGTTCGTATTCTTCTGCGTGGTGGCACTGATCTTCGGTCTTGTGATGCATAAAACCGTCTTTGGCCGTCATATGTTTGCCATCGGTGAGAATAAGAAGGCTGCCGCTTACGCCGGCATCAAGGTGGAAAAGGTCCGGATGACCGTGTTCACCCTTACCGGCTTTATCTGCGGCATTGCCGCTGTGTTCTACTGCTCCAGCCTGGGCTCTGTCAAGAGCAACGTGGCAGAAGGCTTTGATCTGGAGGCCATCTCTATGTGCGTGCTGGGCGGCATCTCCACAGCCGGCGGCAAGGGCACCATGGTTGGCGCTGTCATTGCCATCTTCATCATTGGCCTGCTCCGTTACGGCTTGGGTCTGATCAACCTGAGCGGACAGACCATCCGTATTATTTTGGGTGCGCTGCTGATCGTTGTGGTGCTGTATCCCACCATTCAGGACGCCCTGAAAAACCGTAAGAAAGCAGCAAAATAATATGCCTCCCCTGTATGGGAGGTGCCCAGTTCGCAAACTGGGCGGAGGGGTTTGCGGAGGTTCCGTTCACCCCTCAGTCAAATTGCCTAATATCGGCAATTTGACAGCTCCCCTGCAGGGGAGCCTTAGAAGGTATGTGCGCTTCGGCGTTCATATAAATAAATTTTTCGAAAGGAAAGAAAAAAATGAAAAAGCTTATCGCATTGCTCCTGGCCCTGGTTATGGTAATGAGCCTGGCCGCCTGCGGTGGCAACAGTGGCACTGAAGAAACCACCACCGAGCCCGTCGCAGAAAACAACGAAGGCAACGATGTTGCTGAAACCACCGAAGGCGAAGAAGCACCCGCTGCTTCCGCCACCTATGCTATCGTCTGTAAGGACGCCAGCAACCCCTATATGTCCAGAATGGTCTCCGGCTTCAAGGCCGCTTGTGAGGATCTGGGTGTAAACTGCATCGAAAAGTCCCCCGAAACCACTTCCGTTGACGATCAGATCAACATCGTCAATGAGCTGGCTGCTCAGGGCGTGGCCGCTATCGCCATCGCTGCTAACGACGCCGCCGCTCTGGAACCCACTCTGACCGCTGCCCGCGCTCAGGGCATCACCATCGTGACTTTGGACTCCGACACTGCCGGTTCCCAGATGTTCATCAACCAGGCTGGTGTTAAGGAAGTTGCTCAGGTCCTGGTAGACTCCATCTACGATATGGCCGATGGCGCTGGCGAATTCGCTATCCTGTCCGCTTCCTCCACTGCTACCAACCAGAATGCTTGGATCGCTGCTATGCAGGAGATCCTGGCTGCTGACGAGAAGTACGCTGAGCTGGTTCTGGTCGAGACCGTTTACGGCGACGACGAGTCCCAGAAGTCCACTGACGAAACTCAGAACCTGATGACCAAGTACCCCAACCTGGAAGTCATCTGCTGCCCCACCACCGTTGGCGTTCTGGCTTGCGCTCAGGTCATCACCAACTCCGAGAGCTCCATTAAGGTTGCCGGTCTGGGTCTGCCCTCCGAAATGAAGGACTATGTGGGCGACGACAAGGCTT
>CAZLLC010000067.1:0-9119 GCA_964560245.1 uncultured Oscillospiraceae bacterium
AAGGTGCCCCGAAAGGTGCGAATGCGGAACGGCGAAATCTGAAAGCTTAGAAAATGTCTGTTTCTGCGTACAAATCGCCAATTATCTGCCCGCATTCCTCATCAGTCTGCCCTTCGGGCATCCAGCTTCCCCTCGGGGGAAGCTATATGCCTGCGCCTTTCGATGGTTCGCTAAACAATGATTTAGCCAATATAGTTTTAGCTTTAACAAGATACTGGGACCGTACACTAATGGTGGGACAATGAGTTTTGCTCTGTTTTTGTTTGTGTTATAATGATTTTAGAAATAAGTGAGACCTTTTGCTTTCGTATCCGTTTAATAAGTGAAAGGGCAAAAAAGAACCTTTCGGAAAGGAGCAGGTCAATGGATAACGGTGCAAGTAGCTACCGCCGTTTCCTTGATGGTGATGACAAAGGCTTAGCGGAAATCGTAAGGGATTACAGGGACGGTTTAATTCTTTATCTAAATGGCATTGTGAACAACATATTTGTAGCGGAAGAGTTGATGGAAGAAACCTTCTTTAAGATCATAACAAAAAAGCCGAGGTTTAATGCAAAATACTCGTTTAAAACCTGGCTTTATACCATTGGGCGAAATGTGGCGATTGATCATCTCAGACATAATGCGAAACAGGCGGATACATCCTTTGATGATTTGGAGAACTATATTCAAGATGAATTCGATTTAGAAAAACTCTATATTATGGAAGAACGCAAGATGATCGTACATAGAGCATTAAAGAAACTTAATGCAGAATACAGACAAGTCCTTTGGTTGCTCTATTTCGATGGTATGACAAATTCCGACGCTGCAGTAGTTATGAAAAAGAGTGCCCGTCAGATGAAAAATCTCGTATATCGCGCTAAAAACACTTTGAAATCAGAACTTGACAAGGAGGGCTTTGTTTATGAAGAATTATGATGAATTAACAAATGATTTGCTTGAACGCAGAGACCGTTATGCTGCAGATCAAAAGAAGAAAAGAAAAAGAGTGATGGGAGTTGCAACCGCACTGTGTTGCTGCTGCCTTGTGGCGCTGCTGGGCTTCGGTATGCGGCAGGGTGGAATGTTTAGCACAACACCACCCGATCAAACATTGGAGGATGCGCTGTATCCCGGTATCAAGGACAACTTTGATGAAAGTAAGGGCGAATCCGCTGATAATCCTGCCGCCAATAATAAAATTGTAATCAACACCATAAACGGCATTTCGGCTGATAAGATGAATATCGCTCTTATTGTTGACGATTTCGTTGAAATGTCCCGAGAGGAAATGATCGAATATTACGGAGTAGATTATATACCCGATGTTCCAGCAGATATTAAGGCCTGGGAAGATGAACAAAGTGGCATTTTCAGAAGAAACGGCGGAACCGGCGAAGTATATTGGGATGCAGATATTCTTAATTACTCCAATGAAGATTTCACACGTTCTGTTCACGTTGAGGTCGATAAGGGCAGTTATGTGCTGCAGGATTATTTATTCTTCAAGGGAACGGAAGAAAAATCGGTTATAAACAATTTGGAGGTGTTGATTGGCTTTAGTGAAAATGGTTACTACTATTCAGAGTTTATGTATAACGGTGTTGGGTTCTTTATTGATGCGCAAGGTGTAACTGAGGATGAGTTTGTCGCAATTATTGCGTCAATCATCCGTCTATAGCACTACACTTCATTTTTACGCCAAAACCCGGCTCTTGTACAGCTTTTTGTACAGAGCCGGGCTTTGTGTTTTTTAGGGCTACATTCATTAATTTACAGCTCAAGCTTTTCTTTGTAAAGTGTTTTGCTGCGCTAAATTATTGTTTAACGTACCATCGAAAGCGGTATGCATGAAAGGCTCCCCTTTGAGGGGAGCTGTCAGCGAAGCTGACTGAGGGGTGGAAAAATCTGCATGATCAGCAAAACACCCCTCAGTCATATTGCCTAAAATCGGCAATATGCCAGCTCCCCTCAAAGGGGAGCCTTTGCTGCGCTGAATTCTGATTTATAGGAATTAGAAAATATCAGATCTCTGTAAATTCATAGCTGTAGCTGACGCTGCCGTTGTCGTAGGTGAACAGGATCCGTCCGTCGGGCAGAATCTGCTTCTGAAAGCCGTCAAACTCCCGGCTGTGCTTCATACGAACATAATCCCCCGGATCTGACAGCTCAGCTTCCTCAAAAAAGGTCTGAGGTCTGGAAGTACCGGCGCAGGCGTTAAAAAATTTTGCAACGATCTCATATTCTTTCATATAGCATTCTCCATATAGCTTTAAGATTACCGGGCAGGCAAGCGCAAACTTGTCTGCCCGGTTTATCCATTATTGTCTTTTAAAGATCCTCAGACTGGCATATTCATCCGTAAGGACGAAACCGTTTTCCTCCAAAAGGGCGACCAGGCTTTCATAACTGTTTCCGTACTTTTTAAAGTCGGCCGTATAGGAGCTTTTGATCACCACATAATCAGACTGGAGCATATGCTCTTTGGAACAGTAACGCAGATCGTAGAGCACATCCCGTTTGGACAGATAAGCGCCATAGAAGGTGTGGGCGGTGACAGAAGCATCGTCAGGGATCTGATCCAGCTTTTCTGCAATGGAGTCATAATAAACCTGATGTTCACTGTAGAGCGCCGGATAAGAGGTCCCCTTGGGAATGATGTAGCCACAGAAAAATCCGAGACTGACGGCGGCAGACAGGCTCAGGGCGATCAGACGGGGTGTTTCCTGTTTCAGATCCTTCAGGTTGACAAGGGTCAGGTAGATCAAAAAGGCTGTGGATCCAAAATTATACTGGAAGAAGATGTCGTACTGATATTGCCAGGAGGGCATCAGATTTACAAGGATATAAGGGATCAGCAGCAGATACCGCTCGTACCTTCTGGTCAGCAGCGGCAGTCCCAACAAGGGCAGCAACGTCTGCATAATGTAAATAAGCTTTTCTTCCTGCAAGCATTCAGAAAACATCCGCATAGGACACAGTATGATGGATTTTATAACGGTCAGCAGCGATTCAGAACCGTCATATATGTAATTGTCATAGCGGTATGACATAACACCGTCACCGTGTTCTGCCAGGTAATTGGTCACGAGCATAAACCAGGCGATCGCGCCCAGAAGAACAGCGATACCGGTGACCAGATCCTTCAGCAACTCCCGACGGTAGCGCAGAAGTGTCCTCAAAATCAGATAAAGCGCGGCAATTGCCACATAAACAGCGGCGTCCTCTTTCACCATCAGGGTCAGAAGGGCGGAAAGGGCGGTCAGCCATATGCGCCGACTGTCGATGGCGTACAGCAGCCACAGGATCAGGGGCAGCAGAAAGCAGTTTTCGTGGATGTCATAGGAAGTACCGCCGGAAACCGCGGGCAGGAGCAGCAAAATGGCACATAGGAGCATCCGCTGCAGTCCGGGCAGGTTATGCTGTTTGCAAAGCAGCCACAAGGGGATCACAGCGCTTGCCAGGATCAGCGCCTGCATCAGCTGCAGTGTGGCGTTATAGGGGAACAGCCAGTATACAGGCAGGATCAGGTAATAAATAGGGGAAACGTGGACATTAAAATGGGATAAAAGCGTATCCCGTTCCACAGTAGTCATAGGAAGACCGGATTGCTTCATATGGTGGAACATCTGGGCGAAAATTCCGAAATCAAAATTTGGAGCGCAGAAGGTTTTGAGCCGATTGACGGTCCAGATACTGACAAAAATAAAAAAACCGGTTGCCAGCACGCCAACGGTCACAGAATATGCCCAGTGGCTTTTCTGATTTTTACCGGCAGCTTCCGGAGTATCGTCAAAGCCTTTGATGGCATAGACCGTTAAAATTGCCACAAGCAGCAAGCAGAGCACAAACAAGGCCCAGGCAAAGCTGCGGATCAGGGTGACGGTAGACAAGAATACAGCTACAGCGACCATCATCCACCGCTGTACCTTTTCTATAAAAAAGAAACGGGAAACGATCCAGAACAGGACTGCAGAACCGACTGTAACACACAAAAGACGGGGCATTGACATTGCGGCGATGCCGTCTAAGGATATATAGTCAAGGGCGCTGGGCAGGCAGATCCACTCCACCGCCACAGCGATCAGCCAGGAGAGCAGCAAGTGCCGGATCAGTTCAGGCGGCCTGGTGGCCCGGATTCTGTCGGTCGATCTCATAAGAAGCATCCTTTCTGCAAGAGGGATTTACAGCAGGGGTTTGGATAAATAGGGTGGCCGGATGTACCGCTCGTGGCTGGCAGGGGAAGGGCGCGCGTAAACACCGGAAACCAAGCCCACCATTGCGTACAGAGAAACAAGAGAAGAACCGCCGTAGCTGATAAAGGGCAGGGTCAGACCGATAACCGGCGTCAGACCGATGCACATACCCACGTTGCTGCACACCTGGAAGCTCAAGGCAGATGCCACGCCGAAGCAGATCATCCGCCGCATATAGTCGGTGCTCTTCATACCTACCCAAATACAACGGGCGATAATGGCGATCAAGAGCAGCATCGTGACGATACAGCCGATGTAGCCCAGCTCCTCGCCGATGGCAGAGAAAATATAGTCGGTATGCTGGGCGTACAGCGCACCCAGTGCCTGGGTACGGTTGCCCTGGAAAAGACCCTGTCCGGTCATACCGCCGCCTGAAAGGGAACGCAGACTCCGGACGGTGTGATACCGTTCATTGATGCCGTTGGGGTCGATGGAAGAATCAAAAAGGATCATAATGCGGTTTTTCTGATAATCGTCCATCAAGTTCCACAAAATGGGAGAGAGGGCAGCCACCAAGCCAATACCGCCGGCGAACCACAGCAGGCTGATGCCGCCTGCAAAGGCCATACCCAGAAAGATCGCCACGAAGATCAATGTAACACCCAAGTCCTCGGAAACCACCATATTCAGACCGGCGATCAGCAGGAAATGGAAGGCAACGTGTATTACGGAACGGAATCCGGAGGGTTTTTGCTGATGGGAGGCCATCACAGATGCCAAAACCAAAACGTAAGCGATCTTACAAAATTCTGCGGGCTGGATCTGCACGGGCAGGAAGGGAAAGTCGAGCCAGCTGCGGTTACCTGTGCCGTTGTCCGTGCCGAAGGGCACCAGCATCAGCAGAAGGATCAGGTTAAATGCCACAAGCCAGGAACGGTGTTCAGAGAAAAAGTCTGAATCCACGGATGATACGATAAAAAACAGAAAAATACCCAGTAACGCCGCACTGATCTGCACCAAAACATAGCGCAAGGAGCCTTCCGCGTTGGTGGCGCTGGCAATGGCCAGACAGCCAAAAGCAGTTGCCAGCAGGCATAAAAACAGCAGCACCAGGTCTGCCTTGCGGACTGTATTTTTTACATAGCCCAATATACGGTTCACAAGACCACCTCCATAGTCATAGATACCCCCATTATAGCATTGAAAGAATCAAAAGTAAACAAATATATGCGTCAATTTGCGGCTGGTTACAAAATGGTAACAAAAAACTTGATTTTCCTCAAAAAGTGTGCTATTATATGGGAAAATGGAGAGTTTGGGCATTTTTAATGCTCATTAATGAATAAAAGAAAGTCTGAGCCGATCCGATACCCGCTCAGGTGTGTTCGGGTCATATTACTCAGGCCATGGAGGAATGAAATGAGATCCAAAGCGAACCGAATAGGCTGCCTGCTGGTAACGGCAGTACTGTTCTTTCTGTGCGTGACGGAATGTGCCGTTCCTGCCAGTGCAGCCTATGAAAATACATACGAAAACACCGGTGACCAGCGGGCAGACCTGATCGGCGTTGCGCTGACACAGGTGGGCTACAGGGAAGGCGAGAACAACTATACCAAGTACGGTGAGTGGTACGGCGCGCCCCATACAGCCTGGTGCGGTATGTTTGTCAGCTGGTGCGCTGATCAGGCGGGCATCCCCACGTCCGTTTTGAAGAAAAATGGATTTGCCAATGCTGCAGCTTTCGGTATCGGCACCTATTATGCCAGCCAGCGCACCCCCAGATCCGGTGACCTGTTCTTCAAAACAGACGGTTCTCACACCGGCATCGTCTACTATGTGGAAGGCGACTATTTTTACACCATAGAGGGCAATACCGATGTAAACTCCTATAACGGTGTGGGCGTGTTTATACGCAAGAGGTCTCTTTCAGATAGCTATTATTTCGGCGCGCCCAATTATCAGAGCGAAAGCGGACATAAATATGTGCGGGGCGTGGAGGCAGAGCATCCCCATAAGGAATACTACGCCTGCTCGGAATCCTGCGAGAGTATGTACTATACCGGTGCCTACGGTCAGACCGACGAGTGCATCGAGTGCAAGCAGGCTACCTGCGAGCATAGCTTTGGCGGCTGGGTCAGCGCTGACAGTGAGCACCATACCGGCACCTGTACCATCTGCGGAAAGCAGACCTACACCCAGCATAAGTGGGGCAGCGATAAAATTCTTACGGAGGCTACCTGTGAAACCGTAGGCTCCAAATGGCAAAAATGCACCCAGTGTGATGCCACACAGGTGGCAGAGATCCCTCAAACCAACGACCACCAGTATACCCAGTGGGCATATGTGGATGAAACTGTCCACAGCCGTGTCTGCGAAACCTGCGGACGGGAGCGGGAGGAAAACCACACGGTGACCCAGTGGATGACGGATAATACAAAGCACTGGGGCTTCTGTGACGATTGCGGCGGTGCTGCTGAAGTGGCGGATCACAGCTTTAGTAACGGTTGCGCATCTGCCTGTGAGATCTGTGCGTTTACATTGCCCAACGGACACCAATTCAGCAGCGCGCTGACCGGTGACGAGATCAACCACTGGTCAGAATGCAGTATCTGCGGTCAGAAAGAGGGTAAGGAGCAGCACGCCTACAGCTATGACTGTGACGAAACCTGCGATACCTGCGGCTATGTACGGGAAACGACCCATACTTTTTCGGATCAATTTACCAGCGACGAAAGCGGTCACTGGTATGCCTGCGAGGTTTGCGGAAAGATCCAGGAATTTTTGCTCCATATGGCCGGAGCGGCAGCCACGGAAAATCAGGCGCAGATCTGCACCGACTGTCATTATGAGATCATACCGGCGCTGAACCATATCCACACCTATGAGCCCTACGGCTATGATGACCATAACCACTGGGGCACCTGCAGATGCGGTCAGGAGCTGACAGCCCAGGGACATATATGGGATATGCAGAGCGGTAAGTGCGGTGTCTGTCAGGCGGCAGTGCCGGAGCAGCCCCAATCGGAGCTCTCCTGGCTGATCGTTTTGCCGGTGGTGGCATTTACAGCGCTGATCACTGCCGTTGTGATCACGGTGTTGGTTATCCGCAAAAAGCGTAAGCTTCGTGCAGCGGCGGCGCTGGAACTGGAATTGGAAGAAGCAGTTGCCGCGTAAATACAGCTAAAGGGTGCGTTCAGTGTTTTGAACGCACCCTAAAAAATTATCAATTGCTTATTTTGTTCCGTAGGCGATGAAATCGTGTTCACAGTACCAGAAGTCGTGATTGGAGAACATCTCCTCCAATTCCTCCAGGGCGTACTTCATAAACAGGTAATCGTTGCGCTTGGCTTCGTTCTGGGGGTCTGCCTCCATAATCTTGCGGAAGTAATTGATCCGGTAGGAAAACCGCTCAAAGTAGATGTCATCCCGGTCATCGATGGGAATGCCGCCAATGTCCTTCAGGAAGGTCTCCAGCTTTACGTTCCGGTAGCCGGCGGCTTCCAGCTGATTAAACAGCTTTCTGCCGTTTCGGCGGTCGGAAACGCCTACGGTGTTGATGCACTTGTCTACGATCTTGTGTACAAGCCCGTCATCATTGACGGCCATCACACTGCCGTCATCAGAGCCCCGGACAACAATATAACCGTCCTGCGCCAGGAAACGGCGCAGCTTTTTCAGGGCGGTAATGGGCTTTTTCAGGTGGTGGAATACCAGCGCGCCGAACATAATGTCAAATTTTTCGATACCCAGCTCGTCCATTATCCCCCGGAGGGTGTATTCCATTTCCGGATCTTCCAGATCCAGTTTCCGGAAGGTAAACTTTTCCGGATCGCTGGTTTTGACCGCATATTCCAAACATTTTTCACTGATGTCTATGCCCAGAACCCGGACGCCCTCCATCCGACCGAAACGCAGATTGCCCACATAATTATAGGCACAGCCGATATCCAGGATCCACAAAGGACGGCGGTCCAGCTTGCCGATCAGCCTGGTCAGCACTGACATATCACATTCCTGGGTGTTCCGGGATTGGATCTTTAGCCGTTCAAATTCCCGATCCGCGTCAGAATTATAAAGGGACTGACGGACTTTTTTGGAGCTGAGAGATTGACGGGTCTGATCGATCTGATCCTGAGAAAAGCTTTGGGGCTGACTGGGTGCCCATGCTTGCCGGGCGTTCAGCGCCTGCTCCACAAAATCCGCCACCTGGGAAACGGAGTGGGCATCAGTCAGGAAGGTCTGAAAATCCCGCAAAGACCGGGGCGTTTCCTCCCGGCTGATATGCCCCAGATAGGGGATGATCTGGGCGTTGGGCTTCATACCGCTTAAAATGTCCTGATGAAAGCTTTCCCATTCATAGCGCACCCACTGGCTGTTCAAAAATGCTTCGTTGGTGGCGATGACCACCATCACCTGGGCGTGCTCCAAGGCATCGTCTATGGCGCGCTTGTATACGGACTGCCCCAGGGTCAGCAAGGTGCTGGAGCTAAAGAAGGTGTCAACACCACGGCTTGTCAGCTCGTTGTACAGGGCATTGGCAATTTGGGAATCCCGGGTGGGCGCGCCGGAAAAATCGGAGTTTTTAAAGGAAATAAATACCCGGATGGGAGCGGTGCCGGTAGAGTCCATAAAATCGCCTCATTTCTGTTTCTTTTTGGAAATTATATCATATTCCGCCAATTCCTACAAGGGGCGAATTTAAAATATACCGTATAACTGTTAAATTAGAATTTAGTGGTGTAATATGTATGCACCGACACTTGGCCCCCTCTGACGAGGGGGCTGGCGAAAATCTTTGATTTTCGACTGGGGGAGAGATAATTCTGTCATATTCTCTCCCTCCGAGTCGGCGTTCGCCGACCCACCTCCCTCATCAGAGGGAGGTTTTGGTGCGTTAAACAATAATTTACCGCAGTAAAAAGCCTCCCCTGCAGGGGAGGT
>CAZLLC010000068.1:0-9095 GCA_964560245.1 uncultured Oscillospiraceae bacterium
GCGAGGTCGGAAGGGTGAAAAAGTTGTTTTATCGTGTTTTTCCACCCCTCAGTCATATTGCCTAATGTCGGCAATATGACAGCTCCCCTCAAAGGGGAGCCTTTCGTGCATACCGCTTTCGATGGTGCGTTAAACAATAATTTACCGCACTACAGGCTCTTTGATCAGCATAGGGGACATAAAGGGTTTGTTGAAAAATTCCTCAAGGCGGGGGCATTTGATCAAAAAAGCATAGTGTATGGGGTAACCGCAGCCGTAAAGGCTCTCAATGTTGCCCATACCCTTGGCAATGATCACATCTGCCCGATCAAAAGCATCTTGCGCCTCCGGGCTGATCTGATCAAAGGAAAAACCGCCCAGATCTGTGCCGTGATCGATCACCGGGAAGGGCAGACCAATGAATTGGGCATCCTCCCGGGTGGCATCGTTGTGGACAGGCTTGCCCCGGACGCAGAAGGTGAGCTGCACATTGGGATACCGGGTCTGAAGGGCTTCCCCCAGGATCCGGTCAAAGCCGATCTCACCGGCGTTGTCCGTCAGGTAAAGTACAGTGTGTGCCTTTTCAAGATCCTGACACAGATTTTTGTAGGCGCTATGGTCTACGGCGTATTTTTCCGGCGCTTGCAGCATTTCGTCCAGGGTTTCAAAGCTGACGGTTTTGCCCAAAGCGGAAAAATCAATATAGTTGCCCAAAATGGCAAATGCCAAAGCTGTATACACAGGGTCAGGTGCCTGTTCCACCTGCTGCCGGATATTATCCAGCCGCTCCATCACAAACCGGTTGGAAAATTCCTTTTCTTCCCGAAAGCGGTCTTGGGGCAGACCGTAATGTTCCACATACAGCCGGCTGATCCGCTGCCCCATCAGGGCAGAGCAGTCCTCAGGCTTTGCCTGCAGAAACAGATCCATAATGGCCTTGCCGAACCGGTAGGCTTTTTCACTGCTGCCCAGCGCCCGGGCGTTTGCCAGATGCTTATTCAGCAGACAGCTGATGCAATGGCTGTTGGTTGGGATGCCCATATCATTCCTCCAAATGCCGGGTGATCCGTCCGATGATCATATCCAGCGCCACCTGATTTTTTCCGCCCTCCGGTACGACCAGGTCGGCGTATTTTTTACTGGGTTCCACATATTTTTCGTGCATCGGCTTGACCGTTTGCTGATATTGGGTAAGTACCGATTCCAGGGAACGGCCCCGCTTGTTCACATCCCGCTTGATACGGCGGCACAGACGGATGTCGGCGTCCGTATCCACATAGATGCGAATATCCATCAGCTTCCGCAGCTCCTCATTTTCAAAGATCAGAATACCCTCAACAATAATGACCCGCTGGGGATGGATCCTGAGGGTCTCGTTGCTGCGGTTGTGGAGGGTGAAATCATAAACAGGGCAGTCGATGGACATTCCGTGACGCAGCTGATCCAGCTGATAGACCATCAAAGAGGTATCAATGGCATCCGGCTCGTCATAGTTCAGCACACAACGCTCCTCAAAGCTCAGGTCATCGTGCCGCTTGTAGTAATTATCGTGGCTCAGAACGGTAACGTTTTCGCCAAACTGCTCCACCAGCCGTTTCATCAGGGTGGTTTTGCCGCTGCCGCTGCCGCCTGCAATACCGATGACCAGAATATTATCCATAATCTACCTCCCAAAGTAAGGATTCACAAAGCTTTATAATGTGGGGATCTTTCAGACTGTTCTCAATAATGATATGCCCCGGACCGTCATATAAAAGTCCTGCCTGCTCCAAACGCCGCCGGGTCTCCCGGGCAGTACCGGCACCGCCGTCAAACAGCACCGTCTTTTCGCCTAAGATCCGGCGAATGGCAGGAATAACGAAGGGGTAATGGGTACAGCCCAGCACCAGGGCGTCCAAAACGCCGGCATAAGGCTCCAGCAAGGGCGTCAGGAAGCTGTCCATCTGTGGGGAGTCGGCAAGACCGGCTTCCACCAATTCCACCAGTCCGGGGGCAGGGATCATCCGCAGATCCGGGTGGGGATATTTGGCGATCAGCTTTTTCAGCTTTTCCTCCCGTAATGTCACCGGCGTTGCCATTACGCCGATAGAGCCTTCAGGAAATTGAAGCACTGCCGGTTTTATTGCCGGCTCAATGCCCACGATAATAAAATCCGGATATTTTGCACGCAGGTGGGCAATAGCAGCAGCGGTGGCGGTGTTGCAGGCCACTACAAGGGCTTTGATGCCCCGTGCCATCAGTTTTTCCGCGGCTGCTTCCGTCAGCGCCCGGATCTGTTCTGTAGCCCGGGTGCCGTAGGGGGCGTTGGCAGAATCGCCGAAGTATAAAAAGCGCTCATTGGGCATCAGCTTTGTTAGCTCCCGCAGAACACTGATTCCACCTACACCGGAATCCAGTACCGCAATATAATCGGCTTTTTCAGCCATTTTTTTCACCGCCTTACCGGTAATTTTTGATCAATTCTTCAAACAGGGGCAGACTGCGCACGATCTGCTCATAGCTGACGCAGTAGCACAGCCGAAACCAGCCGGGGCAGCCAAAGCCGTCACCGGGCACCAAAAGCACATCCTTTTCCCTGGCAAATTGGGAAAAGGCGTTGGCGTCGCCGCCGGGTGCTTTTACAAACAGATAAAACGCGCCGTCCGGCTGGGCAATTTCATAGCCGGCCTTTTTCAGCCCTTCATACAAAGCCCTCCGGTTTTTGTCATAGGCCTGCAAATCCGGACGCAGATGGGCGCATCGGGCGATCACCTTCTGCCACAATGAGGGGGCGCAGACGTGACCGGCAGCCCGGGCAGCGCCGGCAATTGCCAGATAAAGGTTTTCTCCGTCGTCTGATTGCCGGGGCACATAGATATAGCCAATACGCTCACCGGGCAGGGACAGAGATTTGGAATAAGAATAACACACCAAAGTGTTTTTATAAAGCAGGGGGATAAAGGGCGCGGTAACGCCACCGTAAACCAATTCCCGGTAGGGCTCGTCCGCTACGATGTAGATGGGATGACCGAATTCCTGAGCCTTCCGAGTCATCAGAGCAGAAAGGGTACGGAGGGTCTGCTCTGTATAGACCGTACCGGAGGGGTTGTTGGGGGAATTAACGATCACCGCCACAGTATTCTGCGTAAGATGCTTTTCCAGGCTGTCAAAGGGAATTTGAAAATTGGGCACATCCGGTTCTACCACATCGAAGATCAGCCCGGCGTTTTCCGTAAAGGGCTTGTATTCCGGGAAATAAGGGGCAATGGCCAAAACCTTTCCGCCGGGTACAGCCAGCGCCTTAAACACGGCGCAAAGCTCCGGGGCAGCGCCGCAGCCGATAAACAGCTCCTCAGCGGTGATGTTTGTGCCAAAGCGGTCGTTCAGATCCTGGGCAATGGCCTGCCGGGCGGCAGGGTCGCCGGTGGCGGAGGTATAGCCGTGCAGACGCAGACTGTCCGTATCCGTAAGAAGCTGGCGGATGGTCTGCTCCACTTCCGGCGGGGAGGGAATACTGGGGTTACCCAGAGAATAATCAAATACGTTGTTGGCACCAACCACAGCAGCGCGCTGCCTGCCGTATTCAAACAGCTCCCGGATGCAGGAGCGGTTGGCGCCCAGCCCATAGGCTTGGGAATTATACATAGGGATTCTCCTTGTTACAGTTCATACAGCGGTGCAGGGGGGTCATAGGCTTGAGGCTTGTAGGTGACAGAGCCGATGGGCTTGCCATCCAGGCCGTATTTATCGTGATAGCCAAAAAGGTTTATGTAGCGGGGCAGATCGTTTTTTTCCTCCTCCATGGCTTCCATAACTGCCACGGTGGCCAGCACGTCATCCACAGCCCGGTGAGAATTGACCACCCGGTCACTGAGCTTGTACACCTCAATGGCACTGCAAAGCTTGTGGGGATAGCTGTGGCGGTCTTTGTACACAGTCAGAAGATCGATCTTATCCTTACCCTTCAAAATAGAAGGATCGCCGTGCTTCAGCAGCAGGTAGAACAAAAAGCTCAGGTCAAAGTGAGCATTGTATGCCAGCAGCAATGTGTTTCCGGAAACCATTTGGGCAATATCCCGGCAGACCTGCTCCTTGGAGATGCCCTTCTCCGCAATATCCTCATTGGTGATGCCTGTAAGCTTTACGATCTCCGGCGGCACTGCCGTACCGGGGGTCAGGCTGATCAATTGATCGTATTCCTGAGTAACTACGGTCTGTCCGCTCCGGCGTTCCAGCACCACGGCGGCAAATTCAATGATCTGATCCCGGTGGAAGATCAGGCCGGTGGTTTCTGTATCAAACAGCACAAGCCGGTCATATTGGGCAAACAGATTGTCAAAATGGCTCATAGCGCTTCTCCTTTATACAAAGCAAGTGCACGCCGGAATTTGCTGCGGTTTTCCATACAAAGTCCGTATTGCTGTGCCAGCTCCAAAGCAAACAAAGTGGCGGCATCCTTATTGCCGCTTTTTAATTCCACTTCCACCTCACACAGTGGAACAGTCTGCTCACCGCCGGTGAGAACGCCCTGATCCAACGCCAGCTCCACGGTACATTCTTCCAGTGTCAGCGTTGCGGCCAGCCGGGCGAATTTAGCGCCGCATACGGGTATAAGACCTTCCTGCACCAGTTCGGGCAGCTCTGCCGGAGCACCCATCTGATACAGTTTAGGCAGTGCTTCTTCGATACTGCCGCACCGGGTCTCCAGCTCCAGTCTGCCGTCGGGGGCAGGACATTTCAAGGTGCAGACACTCAAATCATTTTCCATACGCCGCCGCAGGGTGTAGTGCCGGGCGGATAAAGCGCCGGAGGGCGTGTCGTAATAGGTGGTTTCCATCTGATAGGTCACGGCATTTTGGGCGTAAACATTCTGAAGCTTCTGAAGCACTTCTGCTGTTGCCCGGAATTTCAGTTCGTATTCAATGGCCACTTGCATCACATCCTTACAGCCATTATACACCTTCTTGAGAATATTCGCAACTGCTATATATTTGGTGATTCTATATTCCGACAAAAAATTTGCCTTTCTAATGGTAGAATTTACCATTATAGAAAGGCTGTGATACATATGATGATCTCTTTACAATCCTGCTTGCACGCCGGTAAGCGGTTTGTGCACCGATGGACGGTGGATACCCGGCTGCACAGAACGGCGCAGGCGGTGCTGTATCTGCTGACAGGCTTTGTGTTCAGTGCCGCAAGCCTGGGCAATTACCTGATGCCTCTTTCTCTGGGCTATCTGTATGCCTGCTCCGGCGTTGGGGCACTGCTGGCGGCGGCCGGCGGCTGTCTGGGCTATTGGGTTTTTTGGGGAAAAGCCGGCTATATGGGCATTTTTTGGATCGGTGTCAGCTTACCCCTTGCTGTGCTGCTGGGCAATAAACAGCTGATCAGGCGCACGCCCTTGCTGCTGCCTATGGCAGCGGCGCTTACAGTTGCTGCCTCCGGGGTGCTTTTTCAGGTGGTTTTATCGGATATGACCCCTATCACGGTTTATTTGATGCGGGTGCTGCTGGCTGCTGGAACGGCGCTGCTTTTCGGTAAAATACAACAGGGGCGCAACGCCATGCTGGATTGGCTGGGCGCGGCGTTTTTGGTGTTCTCCCTGGCGCAGATTGTGCCGATCCCGTACCTTGGACTGGGCTACATTGCCACAGGCTTTGTGGCAGGCTGGGGGACATTCCCCAGCGCTGTATTGGCAGGCTTGGCATTAGATTTGGCGCAGATCACCCAGCTTCCAATGACCGCTGTGCTGACCTTGGGCTATTTGGTGCGTTTTTTGCCCCGCCATCCCAAATATTTGGCGGCAGCCGCACCGGCGGTGGTGTGCATCGCTATGATGGGGCTGACGGGAAACTGGGATCTGCAGCCCGTGCCCGGCATCCTGCTGGGCAGTATTGCGGGAACATATCTTCCAATTCCGGGGAAGTTCAGCCACCGCCGTGGGGAGACCGGCGTGGCGCAGGTGCGGCTGGAAATGGCGGCAGGTGTTTTGACCCAAACGGAAAATCTGCTGTTGGAGATATCCTCTGCACCGGTGGACGAGCAGGCGCTGATGGCAAGAGCAGCGGAACGGGCCTGCGGCGGCTGTGCCTGCCGCAAAAATTGCCGGGACAGCGGCAGATTGGCGCAATTGCCGCCCCTTTTGCTGCATAAACCCTTGCTGTCTACAGAAGAATTGCCCATTGTTTGCCGAAAGCCCGGCAGATTTCTGGCAGAGCTGCACCGCTGTCAGGAGCAGCTTCGCTCCATCCGGGCAGATCGCCAGCGGCAAAAGGAGTATCGGGCAGCAGTTGTGCAGCAGTACCGGTTTTTATCCTCCTTTTTGCAGGATCTGGCGGATCAGCTTCCCCGGAAGCTGGAGCAGGCAGGAAAGGTCTATAAGCCGGAGGTGACCGTCTACGGCAACCGGCAGGAGCAGGATAACGGTGACTGCTGTCTGCGGTTTTCCGGCACGGGTAAGAAATACTATGTGCTGCTGTGCGATGGGATGGGCACCGGAATGGGTGCGGTCTGCGAGGGCAGGACTGCCGCCCAAATGCTCAAAAGAATGCTGTGCGCCGGTTACCCTGCGGAGCACGCCCTGCGCAGCCTGAACAGTCTGTTTGCCCTTCGGGATCGGGCTGGGGCGGTCAGTGTGGATATGGCAGAGGTGCTGGTAGATTCCGGTAAGGTCAATTTGTATAAGTGGGGCGCGGCGCCGTCATATACCGTTACGAAGTTAGGCGCGGAAAAATTAGGCACAGCCGGTCCACCGCCGGGACTTTCGGTGGAATTTGAGCAGGAGCAGGTGGAGCATACTTCCTTGCGCCGGGGCGAATGGCTGGTGATGGTCAGTGACGGCATTGGAGAAAAGGAAGCTCTGCGCTGCTGTATGCAGCGGGGTGACAGCTCTCCGGGGGAACTGGCGGTGTCTATCCTCTCCGCCGGACAGTTGGGCAGTCAGGATGATGCCACCGTGGTGATCGTCCGCCTGGAAGCATAAACAAAGCTAACGCACCTTCAAAAGGCGTTCACGCCAAAGGCTCCCCTTGTAGGGGAGCTGTCAGCGGTGAGGGACGAGCCGCTGACTGAGGGGTTTGCAGAACCGGCACTATTTCAGGAGTATTGAGAAGCTTCTCTAACCCCTCCGAGCTCGCTTCGCTCGCCCACCTCCCCTGCAGGGGAGGCTTTGGCTTGTTCACTTTTTGATGATGCTCTATATAATAATTTTAACTTTAGGTATCCGACTAAAATCAGTTTTTAGAGGTGCCCAAAAGACGATGTACATTTAGTTTCAGGGCGCGCTGCATATTTTGCAACGCGCCCTGGCGTGTATAATCTTAGTAGTTTTCTGCGTGGATCTGGAAGTAGCTCTGGGGATGGTTGCAGGTGGGACAGATCTCGGGCGCCTTGGTGCCAACTACGATGTGACCGCAGTTGCGGCATTCCCATACCTTGACCTCGCTCTTTTCAAAGACCTGCGCGGTTTCCACGTTCTTCAGCAGTGCGCGGTAGCGCTCCTCGTGGTGCTTTTCCACTTCTGCCACCAGGCGGAAACGGGCAGCCAGCTCCGGGAAGCCTTCTTCTTCGGCAGTCTTGGCAAAACCGGCGTACATATCCGTCCATTCGTAATTTTCACCGGCTGCGGCAGAACCTAAGTTCTGGGCAGTATCACCAATGCCGTCCAGTTCCTTGAACCACAGCTTGGCGTGTTCCTTCTCGTTGTCGGCGGTTGCCAAAAACAGGGCAGCGATCTGCTCGAAGCCCTCCTTCTTGGCTTTGGATGCAAAGTAGGTGTACTTGTTCCGTGCTTCGGATTCTCCGGCAAAGGCTGCCATCAAATTCTTTTCGGTTTGTGTACCGGCGTATTTGTTTGCCATAATGAAACACTCCTTTGTTCGTATTGGATAGATCTATTATACCATATTTTTCCGGTTTTCATAGTGTCAATTTAAAAAAACAACGCCCAAGTTCAGGTACGCCGCAAAGCTGAGCCAGATCAGGTAAGGCACCAGCAGGTAGCCGGCAGTTTTGTCAATGGCGGAAAATGTGCCCATTGTCCAAAACACAAAACCCCACAGCACCAAAAGCAGAACAAATGCAGCCAAATACCAATGAAAACCAAAAAAGAATATGGGCCAAAGGAAATTGAGAAATAATTGTATGCCGTATAAGATCAGGGCCCGGCGTACACTGTGTTCCGAAGCGCCGGAGGTATAGATCCGGTAGGAGGCATAGCCCATCATTACATACAGGATGCTCCATACAATGGGAAATACCCAACCCGGCGGTGAAAGGGGTGGCTGCTGCAGGTCAAAGTAGTCCTTCATACCACCGGACAGCAGCGTGGACAGCCCGCCTACAGCAAGAGGAATGGCAATGGCGATCAAAAAAGTTTTCCAGTTTCGTTTCATTTTATCATCTCCCGGATTCAGTTTATGAACACCCATTCCAAATTATCCAAAAAACCGGTTGCAAGCCCGATCCCGGGGCAGTATAATAAAACAAAAGAAAGGTGGAATGAGTATGGGAAACTGTAGCGGTAATTGTGAGCATTGCGGCGGTTGCGCCGGTGAATTGGTGCTGAGTCAGCCGGAGCTTGGTTTGCTGAATGACCTGGCGACCAACGCCTTTTTGCCGGTGGCACGGGCAGCTGCGGAGGCAACACCGATATATTTGGAGGATGCAAAGCAAACACCGGAAATGTACAGCCTGATTTTGCAATGCCTGGAGAAAAAAGGGCTCATTGAGATCGATTTTGAAAAGCCACTGCGTGGGGCGGATATGTCAGCATATAAAAAATATCCCATCCATGGCAGCTTTGCGCTGACCGCCCGTGGACAGGAAGTGCTGGACATCTTGGACAAGCAGGGAATTAAGGAATAATACCGACCACCATATTATTTTTACGAATGGACAATGGACAATTACAAATTACAAATTATAAATTACAAATTAGCGATATAATTATAGTACCTTATCTCAAATAAGGCTTTATAAAATGCTATGCTAAATTGGAATTTACCACAGTAAAAAGCCTCCCCTGCAGGGGAGGTGGCCGAGCGCAGCGAGGTCGGAAGGGTGAAAAAGTTGTTTTATCGTAGTTTTCCACCCCTCAGTCAGCGGCTCGTCCCTCACCGCTGACAGCTCCCCTC
>CAZLLC010000069.1:0-9021 GCA_964560245.1 uncultured Oscillospiraceae bacterium
TGAAGCGTACCTATCAGCCCAGCCGCCGTCACCGTTCCAAGGTTCACGGTTTCCGTAAGAGAATGGCTACTTCCAACGGCCGTAAGGTTCTTGCCCGCCGCCGTGCCAAGGGCCGCAAGGTTTTGTCCGCCTGAGCATAATTTGTTCCGGGTAAACCAACAAGCATGAGCTCCGCTCAAAGCAAACGGGAGTGATAGCAGGGCGATGGTTGTTCGCCCTGCTCCCTTTTTTATGTGGCTACAGCTCTTGTTCAAAATTGAAGTATCTCAGCCGATCTTTTCCCCCAGTGCTGCGCAATTGCGCCTTGAAATACACAAAGTATTCCTGCGGCACCATTACTTGCCCTGGGGCAAAATCTCTGGCTGATATCCGTTCAATTTTAAACTGCGCGCTTCCGCGTGGCAGTTGTTGAAGCCAATCTTTTTCTTTTGTTTTACGGAGCTTTTTCGGGAGAGATACTATGAAGTATTCCTGCAGTCTGAAACTCAACCATATTTTCCGGCGGCTTTACAGTACACCGGGACAAGCCAATTCCTATCTTGTTCTGTACGCCCGACCCAATAAGTCCGGGCAGAACCGGGTGGGTATTACCGTCAGCAAAAAGCTGGGGAAGGCAGTTGTCCGCAATCGGGTGCGCCGCCGTCTGCGTGAGGTCTACCGCCTGAATGAACTGCGGTTCGCCCCCGGGTGGGATATCGTTGTGGTTGCGCGCAGTCGCTGCGTAGGTGCGGATTTTCAAAAGCTGACCGATGCCTATCTGAAACTGGCAGAAAAGGCAGGCGTTTTGCGATGAAAGCACTGTTTCTTTGGCTCATCCGCTTTTATCAAAAGCATATCTCCCCCCATACACCTGCTTGCTGCAGATTTACCCCCACTTGCTCGCAGTACGCTTACGAAGCCATTACCAAATACGGGGCCATAAAAGGTGGCTGGCTGGCATTGCGCCGGTTACTTCGGTGCCACCCCTTCAATCATTCCGATCCCTACGACCCCGTGCCTTAACTAAGGAGTAAAAATTATGATTCTTGCATTTAAACTTGCCGATTTGGTGCAAATTCCATTTGGCTACCTTCTGGATCTTTTGTATCGGCTGACCACCAGCTACGGCTGGGCGTTGATCCTGTTTTCCATCATCGTCAAGCTGATCCTGATGCCTACCACCGTTAAGAGCAAGCGTTCTTCCATGAAGATGTCCCGGCTGACCCCTCAGATCCAGCTGATCCAGAAAAAATATGAAAATGACCAGCAGAAACAGAGCGAAGCTCTGCAGGCCCTTTACAAGCAAGAGGGCGTGTCTATGGGCGGCGGCTGTCTGTGGTCTTTGCTGCCGCTGTTGATCCTGTTCCCCCTGTATGCGGTCATCCGGCAGCCCATCACCTATATGCTGCACGAAAGTGTGGAGACCGCCGAGGCGATCATCACCGCTATTAAAGAGCATATCAACCCCGATTTATTTACAAATAACAGCTACTACGATCAATTGATGGCTGCTTCCCATCTGCCGGAAATGGCAGATCAGCTCAAAGAGCTGGTGCCTCAGATCAGTGAGCGCACCCTGCAGGGTCTGAACTTCAGCTTCCTGGGCATTGACCTGTCTGCTGTTCCGGAGTATAACATCTTCAGCGACAGCTGGGTGTGGAACTGGGCGCATATCGGCGCATTCCTGCTGCCTGTGATCTCCGCAGGCTCTCAGATGCTGAATATGCTGATCTCCCAGAAGGTGAACAACTCTCTGATCACCAACGAAAAGGGTGTGCAGGACAAGGAAGCTGCCAACAATTCTCAGGCGCAGCAGACCACCAAGGTGATGATGTATATGATGCCCATTATGACCATCTTCATCGGTTTCACCGTGCCCGGCGCTTTGAGCCTGTACTGGCTGATCCAGGGTATCACCTCTATGGTGATGGACAACGCCCTGACCAAAAAGCTCCGCAAGGAATATGACGCGGAGGATGCGATCCGTCTGCAGAAGGCTGTGGAAGAAGAAATGGCGCAGCTGGAGAAAGAGCGCATCCGTGCGGAGCGCCGCGCTGCCAATCCGGACGGCATCACCGAAAATACAAGCAAAAAGAAGCTGCAGCAGAAGCAGCAGCGGGAGCAGGAGGCTGCAAGAGCCGCTGCAAAACGGGAATACAATGCCCAAAGAGGTATTGTAGAGGAAGAACCGGAAGCCCCTCAGGCAATGTCCGGCATTCCCGAGCGCCCCTACTGCAAGGGTCGCAACTACGACCCCAACCGCTATGCTTCTGAATCTACGGAGGATTAAAAATGGAAAAGAGCATTGTTAGCACCGGCAAGACCATTGATCTTGCCATTGAGGCTGCGCTGAATCAGCTTGGAATGGATCGCGATAGCGTATCCGTTCAGGTTCTGGCTCAGGCAAAGTCCGGTTTTCTGGGTATTGGCGCCACACCTGCCAAGGTGCAGGTGACCTACGAGGCACCGGATCCCGTTCCCGAAGCACCCAAGTCCGCCCTGGGGTCTGCATCCCGCTCCAAGCCCAAGGCTAAGAAGCCGGCAGCACCCAAGCAGGAAGAGCCCAAGCCCGAAGCCCCCAAGGCAGAGCCCAAAAAGGTCGAGCCCAAAAAGGAGGCTCCGAAGGCTGAGCCGAAGAAGGAAGCCCCTAAAGCCCCCAAGGAGCCCAAGGTCTATGCGCCTGCCCAGCCCGGCAGTATTGAAGAGCGGATCGAAGTGTTCCTGAAGGGTATGCTGGAGCATATGGGTTCTCAGGCTGTGCCCCACGCCTGCAAGGTGGACGATACCACCTATGCCGTGGAGCTGGTTGGTGAGGATCTGGGCTACCTGATCGGTCGCCGTGGCGATACATTAGATGCCATCCAGCATCTGTGCAACTACTCCATCGGCCGCACTGTGGAAGGTCACATCCGCATTAATGTGGATGCGGAGCAGTACCGCCAGAAGCGGGAAGACTCCCTGCGCCGCTACGCACAGAAGAAGGCGCAGCAGGTGCTGAAGGCACACCGCCGCACCACATTAGAGCCGATGAACGCCTATGAGCGTCATGTGATCCACGCCTCCTTGCAGGATGTGGACCGCATCACCACCTATTCCGTTGGCTCCGAGCCCAACCGCCGGGTGGTTATCGAATACGTGCGCTAAACAAATTCTTTAATTCAAATAACTGCAAAATTCCCCGCGAGGCAGGATTTATTTTCTGCTTTGCGGGGAATAGTTTTTGTTAAATATTGAGTTTTGGAGTTTCAACAACCGGTATACGCTTCCACGCCGCCGTGGGGACGGATGGACAGAATATGGCAGGCGCCGCTGCCCAGTACCTTATCGATGCCGGCACGGAAGGCCTCCAGCATATCCACAGGCACAAAGGCCTGGACTGTTCCGGCGAAACCGCCGCCGTGGACACGGTAAGCACCTCTGCCGTCTAAGTACAGCTCACACAGAGAAAGGGCAATTGCCACATCCTGATGGGTCTTGTAGCCTGCGGGGATCACATTCTGCAGATACATATAGGAGGAATAGCCGCTTTCCTTCACAAGGGCTAAAAACCGGTCAAAATCCCCCTTTTTCAGGGCTTCCACCTGCAGCGGCACACGGGCATTTTCCTTATAAAAATGGTAGGCTCTCAGCACTGCCCGGTCGCCAAACCTTTCCCGCAGCTGAGGGGTAGCGGCAATAAAATCACTTTCCGGGATCTGGGTCAGCACCTCTTTGCCGAAATAGCCGCAGACCTCCTTCAGCTCATTGGGAATGGCGGCATATTCGTCGGTCAGGTCGGCGTGGCTTGCCCGGGAATCGATGATACACAGGGCGTGACCGCAGGCGGCAAAATCAAAATCCACCTTTTCGATAACCGGGTTTTCCTTGTCGTAAAAATCAATGGTCACCATCCCACCCACAGCAGATGCCATCTGATCCATCAACCCGCAGGGCTTGCCGAAGAACACATTTTCCGCATACTGACCGATCATAGCGATGGACTGCTGGGAGACCTTGCCCTCAAAAAACAGATGGTTAATGATGGTGCCGATCAGCACCTCATAAGCAGCGGAGGAGGAAAGACCGGAGCCGGGCAGCACGGTAGAAGTCACATAAGCGTCAAAGCCCTCCACCTTGCAGCCAAGCTGACAAAACCTTGCGGCAACGCCCCGGATCAAGGCGTTAGTGGTGTTGATCTCGTCACTCTGGGGCGTCAGCTGGGTCACATCCACCTGACACATCGGATAACCTTCAGACTGGATGCGGATCATATTGGAGCCGTTGGGGCGGACTGCCGCCACCGTGTCCAAATTCACCGCGCCTGCCAAGACCCGTCCTCTCTGATGGTCGGTATGGTTGCCGCCGATCTCTGTTCTGCCGGGGGCAGAAAAGTACCGGGTAGGTGCACCGCCGAAAACGGCAGCAAATCCATTATCCAGCACCTGTGCGGTTGCCGAACCCAAAATAAGACGATCCATAGTATATTTCCTCTCGTTTTTTCTTTTATTTCTTTTATTATACACAAGCATTTGAAAAAAGATAGAGAGAAATCAAAATTTTTCCATAATCACTTTAATGCCGGTCTGCAGGTAATTTTCCTCCACGCCGGCCTGCGCCAGCAAGGATTCTTCCGTTTCACTGCCGTGGGGCACAGCCCAGGCGCCGGCATCTGTACCCGGTGCAAGCAAGCCGCCTATTTCCCGGAAAGCACGGACATTTTCCAAGGCGCTGTCCAGGATCCTCCGGACAGCCCCTTCCTCAAAACGCCCTTTGCCCAAAAGATTACCGACGGTGGACAAGGTGGGCACCCAAACCGTCCCGGCTTCCTTCATAGCATACAGCGCTTCCGTGTTTAAGTACGCACCGTGTTCCACAGAATCCACACCGGCTTCCGCGGCAAAGACCACCGTATCTCCGCCGTTTGCGTGGACCATCACCGAAAAGCCCTCGCTGTGGGCAATGTGGATCAGCTCCCGGATGGTTTCCCGGGGCAGTCCCGGCTGGGTCAACACCCCAAAGCTGTTAAAATCCATCAGTCCGGAGATCATTATTTTAATAAAATCCAGCTTCTCACGCCGGGCATTTTCCACAAGGGTCTGATATTCCTTCAGATTTTTCCAGCCCGTGCCGATAAAGCTGCCATAGCAGCCGTTTTTATAAAGGGGCGCACCGGGCGTGCGGCAAATAATACCGTACTCCGGAGCAAGCTGCCGTGCCAGCACGCCCACGCCCCAGCGGTCTCCCCCATCCCGCAGGTATGAGTAACCCTGACGCTTGTAGGTTTGCAAGCACTGGCGGACCCAATTTTCATCCGGTTTGTTCCGATGCCGGTCAATGGCGTTTTTCCAGTGTGCCCCATCCAGCAAAAAATGAATATGACAGTCTGCTTTCATAGGTATCTACCCTCAGCAGCAGAAGACGCCACGGCCGCCACAGCAGAACATCTGCAAAAAATAGCACAGGCAAAGAGGCATACAGGGGCTGATATTGCCGGAAAAGCCCCGGAAAGAGCCGGTCTGCTGCCGATAGGTGGCGCCGCCGTTTTGGATGGCCTCCAGCGTGTCTATATAGGTTTGGTTACCCGGATCCATCGAAACTGCCCGGCGGATATGCTCCAAAGCCGTCACCTGATTGCCCAGACCGTCATTGGCAAGAGCGGATAGGTAGTACCAGCGGGCATCCTTTTGGGGGCAGGAGGACAGGGCGTTCAGCGCCTCCTGATACCTGCCGAAACGGATATACTGGTAGGCTGCCTGCTGATAACGGTCACCGGCAGACTGTTCCCGGGTGTTACCGTAGTAGCCGCCATAGCCGCTATAACCGCCATAGCCCTGAGAATAGGAAGCTTGCCGCTGCTTCTCCGGATTCTTGATCCGGTCATAAGCATCGTTGATCCGCTGCATTTGCTTGGCAGCCTCCGGGTCACCGGGATTTCTGTCCGGATGGTATTTTTTTGCCAGACGGCGGTATGCCGCCTTGATCTCCTCGTCAGAGGCATTAGGGCTTACCCCTAAGATCTTATAAGGATCATCCATCGAGTTTCTTCCCTCCCCGCTGCTGCCGCCGATAGGACAGCCAGATTCCGCCGTAAAGAATGTTGTTGAGAATATCTTTGTCCTGCACCAAGGGCAGGCGTTCAAAATAATCGGTACACCGCCCCATTGCCAGCACCAGGTATTCCTCCCACCGCTGGGGATCTTCTCCTGTGCCCATAGCAATGAAGGGATTGTAGCTGCCTTTTTTCAGATCTTTATGGTAATCGATGGCCGCGTCTGCCAGATAGATAAATCTGCCCAAGGCCATACCCATCTGCCGCAACGTATCCGACCACAGATCTTCTTCATATACAAAAAGCTCTGCCATCAGCCGTCCAAAGCAGCCTGCAGGCTCGTCCGGATTGGAGCAATTTTCCTTTTCCAGGTTGGTCAGCTCCTGCAAGCAGGCTTCAATGGCATCACACTGCCGGGGATACCGGCTGTGGATATCTGCCATAGCCGTGCCAAAGATATTTTGAGATATTTTGGCAGACAGCTTTTTTTCATCGTTAAGATCATCCTGTGCTTTATAATAAGCCAGTGCCACATTCATATCCGCGCAGTAGGAAATATAAGCATTGTCCGTCCAGGGACGGGGCTTTACAGGGTGCAGGCTGCAGGCACGCTTCCCCCAGGTTTCCTCCGGCTCATACAGGCTCATCAGCAGCAGCGCCAAAAAGGCGGTATCGTAGGAAAGTCCCATACGGGATAAATTGGAGCTTTGCACCCGGATGCGGCGGCAAATGCCGCAGTAAACACTGGTATAGCGATGCTGCGCCTCCTTGGATAGCTCCTTCACATCCGCCATTACAAATCCAAACATTTCCATACCTCCTTATCCCGTAACATCTCCATTTTTCCGTTCGTATTTATAGTAACGCAGCAAGCTCTTGCCTCCCTCTTTGAGGGAGGTGGCGTTTGCAAAGCAAATGACGGAGGGCGTGTCTGATCTTAACAACTACACTCCCCCAGTCAGCCTGATCGGCTGACAGCCCCCTCGCTGAGGAGACCAAGGCTTTAAGCTGCACACACCTACATAGTTTTTGTTCGTGATTAAACAGTACCTTAACACAACTTTGTGAACAACCGGTAACAAACCGCAGGAGTTTACAAAAAATTCTATTTTTTTCTTTTGATCAGGTAATTGTTCAATGCGCCGCCGTAGAACAGAATGCTGACACAAAAGTACAGCCACAGCATACTCAGCGCCAGAAAATACACCGAGCCATAAATGGAAGTGTACACCGTCAGATATTCCATATAGTAGGAATAAATATGGGAGAAAAGCTGCCAGCACAGGGAGGACAGCACCGCCCCGGGCAGAGAATCCAAAAATTTGTTCCGGTGGTTGGGAAGCGCCATATACATTGCTGTAAATACACCGGTCTGCAAAAGCAGCAGAAAAACAAACTGCAGATCCAGCAGATCGTTGAGAAAATTAAAAACCGAAACCGTCAGGGGCAGAAAATCCAGCAGACCGCCGCCTAAAATATTCAGCGCCAGTGTCACCAGCAGCACGATCAGGAAAATAAAGGTGTAAAACACGCTGACAGAACGGGTATACAGCCAGCCACGGCTTTCTTGCACTTCATAAACTGTATTCAGACCGTTTAGCAGTCCGTAAATGCCCCGGCTGGAGGACCACAGAGCCGTCAGAACGGACACAGAGATCAGTGCCCCGGATGTACCGGTATAAGTATGCAGTACCAATTTTTTGGCGGCGGGCATCAGGGCTCCGGGAATAAAGCCCTCCAAAAGGGTCAGCAGATTGTTCACATCCACCCCGGTATAACGCAGTAAGCTCAGCAGCATTGCCAGCCCCGGAAAAACCGACAGCACAATAAAAAAGCTGGCGTGGGAAGCGTACAGACCGATACGCAGACTGCCCAGGTATTTTACAGCACGGACGGTTTTACCCATCAGCCCGCCTTTTGGAATTTCCATAAACAGCCTCCCTTTTTAATATTGCAAAGAAGGCTCGCGGCATACCGCAAGCCTTCTGTCTTTTTATTCTGCGGAAATCAGGTAGTAGTATACAGGCTGACCGCCGGACAGCAGATTTACATCCGCATCGGGGCAAGCTTCAGCAAAAATGTCTGCCGCCTTCTGGGCGTGCTTTTCCTGTACATCCTCACCGTAGTAAATGGTAATGTAGCTCTTGCCCTCATCACGGACCTTTTCAGCCAAGGCACGCAGCAGCACCTTGATGTCCTTGCCAGTGCCAAACAGCGCGCCGCCGTACATTGCCAGATAGTCGCCCTCGTGGATGTCGTAGCCGTCGAAATCAGAGTTCCGGGCAGCGTAGGTGATCTGCATGGTATCCACAGTGGACAGGGCTTCTGTCAAAGCCTCGGTGTTTTCTTCCACGGAGCCATCGGGGTTAAAGCTGAGCATACCGGTAATGCCCTGGGGCACAGTCTTGCTGGGAATAACCACCACATTCTTGGGGGTCAGGGCATTGACCTGCTCCGCGGCCATAATAATATTTTTGTTGTTGGGCAGAACGAACACGGTTTCTGCCGGCACCTGATTGACAACCTCCAGAATATCCTGAGTGCTGGGATTCATTGTCTGACCGCCGGAAATAATGCCATCCACGCCCAGATCCTTAAATACATCCGCAAGACCCTTACCGGCACACACGGAAACCACGCCCAAAGCCTTCTCCGGCTCGGCGATCTTCGGTGCCAGCGCCGGCTCGCTCATTACCTTTTCGGCGTGCTGCAGGCGCATATGCGCGCTCCTTACAGGAACGAAAGAGCCGTAGCTCACTGCTTCGTGAAGTGCGGTGCCGGGATCGTTGGTATGCACGTGGACCTTGATGATCTCGTCGTCATCCACCAGCACCAGGCTGTCGCCCAGCTCGCTGAGGAAGGGGCGCAGCAGCTGGGGATCCTTGTCGTTGTCGCGGGAGCAGATAAACTCGGTGCAGTAGCCAAAGGTAATCTCACCGGTGTCAGAGCTGGTGAAATCGGCCTTGGCCTTGGTCTCCTCAGGGAGAACCACGGCCATCTCCTCACCGTTGAGG
>CAZLLC010000070.1:0-8720 GCA_964560245.1 uncultured Oscillospiraceae bacterium
GCTGGAGGAACGGAAGAATAACTACATTGGCTGTCTGTACGGTATGGATGGCCGCTTTGGACTGGCTTTTTGCGATCTTTCCACAGGCGCATTCTACGCAACCGTCTGCGCCGACGCGCCCTCCGCTGCATCAGAGCTGGGTCGCTTTGCGCCCACAGAGGTCCTGCGCGGCGGTGATCAGTGCAAGGATCCGGTGCTGGAGGATGCGCTGAAAAACCGGCTGCACTGCTGTATTGACGAAGCGGTGGAAGGTCAGTTTGACCTTAACAGCAGCGAAGAACTGCTGCAAAAGCATTTTGAGCAGCCCCTTGCTCAGCTTGGTCTGACCGGTATGCCCTGCGCCATTATGGCCAGTGGCACACTGCTGGAGCTGCTGATCACTCTGCAAAAAAATGATCTTAAGCACATCCGTCAGCTTCAGTATTACACCACCGGTCGTTTTATGGAGCTGGATATGGATGCCCGGCGCAATTTGGAATTAACCGAAACTATGCGTACCCGGGAGAAGAAAAGCACCCTTCTTTGGGTCTTGGACCGCACCCAGACCGCTATGGGCGGCAGAATGCTCCGCACCTGGATTGAACAGCCCCTGATGGATCCGGCACAGATCACCAGTCGGCAGAATGCTGTGGAGGAACTGGTAAACGCCACTGTGCAGCGGGGCGAATTGGAGGAGGCACTGAAGGAAGTTACCGATCTGGAACGGGTGATGACCCGCATCGTCACCGGTTCTGTCAACGGCAGAGAGCTTTTGACCCTGGCACAGGGTATGCGCGCTTTGCCTGGGGTAAAGCAGCTGCTGGAGAAAATGACCTCTCCCCTGCTGCAAAAGCTGGCCGCATCCATCGATACCCTGGAAGACTGCGCCAACCTGATCGAAGGCGCCATTGACCCAGAAGCACCTGTTACCATCCGGGAAGGCGGTCTGATCCGTGACGGCGCAGACCAGGAAGTGGACCGGCTCCGGGATATTATGAACGGCGGAACGAATACCATTTTGGAGATTGAAGCCAACGAACGGCAAAAAACCGGTATCCGCACCTTGAAGGTCAGCTACAACCGGGTGTTCGGCTATTATATTGAAGTTTCCAAGTCCTTTGTGGATCAGGTTCCCATCCACTACACCCGCAAACAGACCCTGACCAACTGTGAGCGTTACATCACCCCTGAACTGAAGGAACTGGAGGATCAGGTACTTAGCGCCAAGGACCGCCTTGCGGCATTGGAATATCAGATCTTCTGCCGTATCCGGGATCATCTTGCTATGCAGGCCGCCCGTGTGCAGACCTCATCGGCTGCTGTTGCGGTCACCGACGCCCTGTTCAGCTTTGCTGCTGTGGCTGTAAAAAACAACTACTGCCGTCCGGAGATCGTATTGGGTGACGAGATCTGTATTACCGACGGACGCCATCCGGTGGTGGAACAAATGCTTCGGGATTCTCTGTTCGTGCCCAACGACACGGCACTGGGTGTGGATGGCAATCAGGTTTCCATTATTACTGGTCCCAATATGGCCGGTAAATCCACCTATATGCGTCAGGTGGCTTTAATGGTGATTATGACGCAGATGGGCTCCTTTGTACCTGCCCGGTCTGCCCGTATGGGGCTGGTGGATCGGGTATTCACCCGAATCGGTGCCAGCGATGATTTAGCTTCCGGTCAGTCTACTTTTATGGTGGAAATGACCGAAGTAGCCTCCATTCTGAAATACGCCACTGCCAAAAGTCTGCTGATCCTGGACGAGATCGGTCGCGGTACATCTACTTACGACGGTATGGCCATCGCCAGAGCCGTTTTGGAATACGCCGCCAGCCCCCGGCATTTGGGTGCAAAGACCCTGTTTGCCACCCACTATCACGAGCTCAGCGCTATCGAGGACGAGCTGCCCAATGTAAAAAACTACAACATTGCCGTTAAAAAGCGGGGCGATAAGATGATCTTCCTGCGTAAGATCGTTCCCGGCGCTACCGATGACAGCTTTGGTGTTGAGGTGGCAAATCTTGCCGGTCTGCCCGCCGGCGTCATCACCCGGGCACGGCAGATCCTGAAAGAACTGGAAAGTCAGGATCCGGAGCATATCCGCTCTGCCCGCCCTGCAAGTCAACCCGATGATCAGATCAGTATGGTAGACATCAGTGCCCAGCAGATATCTGACGCGCTGCGTAATATCAATGTGGAGACCCTGACGCCTATTGAAGCAATGAATGAGCTGTATAAGCTGAAAATGTTACTAAACTGATATGTCAAATTCTCTGAAAAAATACGAAATATCTCTTGGTTGTATCTATGCCCTGTTGGAGCTGCTGGTACTGCCCCAGTTGGCGGTAACGGTCAACGACTGGCTGCAGCTGCCTGTGTGGCTGATCAACTGTATCCTGTATATTTTGAATTTTGTATGTCTGTGCGCTATTTTTCACCGTTTTTTATTGACCAACTTGGAAAAATCCGCCCAAAACCCCTGGCGCACATTCCGCTTTGCCGGTTTGGGACTGTTGATTTACTATCTTCTGACCCTTCTGGTCAGCTACATCTCCGTTTTTATATATCCGGATTATGTAAACCTCAACGACACTTCCGTCTCCTCAATGGTGATGGAAGGCGGCGTACTGATGGTGGCCTCCACGATATTTTTGGTGCCGGTCAGCGAAGAGCTGCTATTCCGGGGTTTGCTGTTTCGGGGTATTTATGAGCACAGCCCTGTGGGTGCGTGGATCATCTCAACAGTCAGTTTTTCCCTTGTGCATATTATCGGCTATATCGGCATTTATGAGCCGATAGCTCTGCTTTTGGCATTTATTCAGTATCTGCCCGCAGGCATTTGTCTTGCATTTGCCTATCAAAAGGCAGATACCATTATCGCCCCGATACTTATTCATATTACCATCAATCAGATCGGCATTTCTTTGATGAGGTGAACGCTATGCCTAAAATTATTCAGCTTTCTTCCCACATTGCAAACCTGATCGCTGCCGGCGAAGTGGTAGAACGGCCTGCCAGTGTGATGAAGGAGCTTTTGGAAAATGCTGTGGACGCCGGTGCAACCGCTGTGACTGCAGAGATCCGTGACGGCGGTATGACCTTTCTGCGGGTGACGGACAACGGCTGCGGTATGCAGCCGGAGGATGCCAAAACCGCTTTTCTGCGCCACGCTACCTCTAAGCTGCGTACTGCAGAGGACCTGGCGGCTATTTCCACAATGGGCTTCCGCGGTGAAGCCTTGGCTGCCATTGCTTCCGTCAGCCGCATTGATATGATGACCAAGCCTACCGGCAGTATTTCAGGTTTCAGTATTACCCTGGAAGCCGGAACCGTTACCGAGGAATCGGAAGCCGGCTGTCCGGAAGGAACCACGATCATTGTAAGAGATCTGTTTTTCAACACCCCTGCCCGGATGAAATTTATGAAGTCCGATGTGGTGGAGGGCAGCCGTGTGGCAGCCGCCGTCCAATTGCAGGCACTGGCTCATCCGGAGGTTGCTTTCCGATTCCTGAAGGACGGTAAAGAGGTGCTTTCTACCCCCGGTACAGGTAAGCTTCGGGATGCGGTTTACTGCGTTTACGGCAAGGATGCCGGTAAAATGGCAGAGGTTACCAGCCAGTGGGAGAGCTATCGACTCTCCGGCTTCGTTTCCCGTCCTACCGATGCCCGTCCCAGCCGGACCATGCAGACCTTTTTGGTCAACGGACGTCCTGTGAAATCCCGTCTGATGATGGCGGCGCTGGAGGAAGCCTACCGCAACCGGATTATGACCGGCAAATTCCCTGCCTGTGTGCTGCGGCTGGATATTCCTGCAAACGCTGTGGATGTGAACGTTCACCCGGCAAAGACCGAAGTAAAATTTTTAAATGAAAAAGCTGTTTTCGACTGCATCCATTATGGCGTACTGGGTGCGCTGAACCAGACAACTGACCGTCCGGACGTGCAGTTTGCGCCCAAGACTACGCCCCAGGCGCCTGCTGCGCCCACTATTGCTGCAACTTCTGCTGCTTCCGCAGCTCCTGTCCGTCAGCAGAATTTCTTCCGCACCATGACTGCCCAGGAATTCAAGGCTTTTTCCGGCGCGGTCAAGGACGCGCCCCGTCCGGAGCCTGCCGCTGCTGTGGCTACTGCGCAAAAAATTGAAACACCTGTTTTGCACGGTGAAACCGCATTGCCCCGGATCGCACCGGAGCCGCTGCCTGAATTGGTGCAAACGCCTGTTGTACCGGAAGCAACCGTAAAGGAAGAATCAGTTACCGTACCTGAACCGGAGCAGCAGCAGATCGCTATGCCCCAAGTACCTCAGTGGCGGTATGTGGGCGAGCTGTATAACAGCTATATTTTGGTAGAACAGGGCGAAGATGCATTTATTATTGACAAGCACGCAGCCCACGAACGGATCCTTTTTGACAAATTAAAGGCCAATCAGGAAGCCATTACCGGTCAAAACTTGCTGGTACCTATCCCCTGCCGGTTAAATCCGGATGCCTGCGGTGCACTGCTATCCAACAGGACACTTTTGGAGCAGCTGGGCTTTGAGATCGACACGCTGGGCGAAAACACCGTTGTTCTGCGGCAGATTCCTATGGATCTTTCTGAAGAACAGGCTGCCGAAACCGTTGAAAATATCGCTGTGGATCTTTTGAACGGACGCCGTGAAGACATCACCTCCGTCCGGGATGAGGTACTGCACACCGTGGCCTGCAAAGCCGCCATTAAAGCCGGCTGGCATACAGACGAAAAAGAGCTCCTTGCTCTGATCGGTCAGGTAATGTCCCGGGAGGATCTGAAATACTGTCCCCACGGCAGACCTATTTGTATCAGCTTAAGTAAAAAGCAACTGGAAAAACAATTCAAGAGAACCTGATGAGGTGCTTATGAACAACATCATCTGTATCGCAGGACCTACCGCCTCCGGTAAAACCGCCTTAGCGGTGGAACTGGCAAAGGCGGTAAACGGCGAAGTGGTTTCCTGCGACTCTATGCAGGTTTATAAACGAATGGATATTGGAACCGCCAAGCCAACCCAAGAGGAAATGGACGGCGTTACACATCATATGCTGTCCGTTGCAGAGCCGGAGGAGGATTTCTCTGTCAGCCGGTACTGCGAAATGGCAGCCCCCATTGTGGACGACATCGTTTACAGAGGAAAAACGGCCATTATTGCCGGTGGTACAGGTCTTTATATGGACGCGCTGATCCGGGGCAACAGCTTTGCCCCCTACCCTTCCACCGGACGGCGGCAGGAATTGGAGCAGCTTGCGGAAAACGAAGGCATTGAAGCCGTGATCTCTAAGCTTCGGGCCGTTGATCCGGATTCTGCTGCACGGCTGCATCCGTCTGACAAAAAGCGGATCATCCGGGCGATGGAAGTATACCTGGAAACCGGTATGACCATCACAGAGCATAACCTGAGGACCCAGGCTATACCGCCCCGGTACACACCGGTATGGTTTGCATTGGAGGACGAAGACCGGCAGGCGCTTTATGACCGGATCGACCGCCGCGTACTGCAAATGCTCAGTGACGGACTGATTGAAGAGATCAAGGAGCTTTTGGCTTCCGGTGTGCCGGCAAAAGCCACCGCTATGCAGGCCATCGGCTACAAGGAATTCGTAAGCGCTCTCTCAGGACTATGCTCCATAGAGGAAGCCGCTGCACAGGTGCAGCTCTCTTCCCGGCATTATGCCAAGCGGCAGCTGACCTGGTTCCGCAAAAATCCGACCATCCACTGGCTGCGTCGGGCAAAGGGGGAAGGCACTGCAGAAATTCTTTCCCGGGCTCGACAAATACTGGGAGATTCCGACAATTGAATCGTGGTAGGATATGTACATCCCAAAAGAAAAAGGAAGGATTACATATGACACAAACCACTAATCTTCAGGATGCCATTTTATCAGAGGTACGCCGGGATAAAGTTCCGGTCACACTATTTTTGATGAACGGCTTCCAGCTCCGGGGCACGGTCACAGGCTTTGACGGCTTTGTGGTCATTTTGGTGTCTGATGGCAAGCAGCAGATGATCTATAAGCACGCCATTTCCACCCTTGCCCCCATCAGGCCTCTGAAAGCCGCAGCTACACAAAACACAGATTGAAAGATTATTGTGTTTAGATGACTGCATAGCCAAAAGAACGGCGGAGCACTTGCTCAATGTCACTAAGTTAAGGAACAGTGTATAAAACTGCACCGCGCCCTTGGCTCCCCTCATAGGGAGCTGGCAAAAATCGGCTCTTCGAAACCGATTTTTGACTGAGGGGTTGTCGTAATTGCGGCGCTATTTATACAGGACAATCCCCCAGTCAGCTTCGCTGACAGCCCCCTCACCGAGGGGGTCAAGGCTTAACTTCGTAACACTGAGCGCATGCTTCGCCGTCTTTTTTTGAGTAACCGCTGATTAAATCGTCTGCGGTTATTAGCGAATCTTTTGTCCCAACTTTTCAGCTTGAAAAACTTGAAATACACAAAGTATGTCTGCGTTTCCCAAGCTTTAATTTGTGCCAAAATCTTTCGCCACTAACTCTTGCCAATTTAATCATCGGTTACTTTACAGGAGTGATTTTAAATGAGTATTGCTGAAAATATTGCCGCTATCCGCGGTCAAATGATGGATGCCGCTATCCGTGCCGGCAGAGATCCCAAGGACATTCTTTTATGCGCTGCCACAAAAATGAATGATACCCAGGCTGTTCGCACAGCTGTTGCGTCCGGTGTGGACTGCTGCGGCGAAAACCGGGTACAGGAGCTGACTGAAAAGCTTGCGCAGGATGCCTACCATGGAAAGCCTGTTCATTTTATCGGTCATTTGCAGACCAACAAGGTCAAGCAGGTTGTTGGAAAAGTATCCTTGATCCAGTCTGTGGATTCTGTGCATTTAATACAGGCGATCCAAAAAGAAGCTGCCCGTCAGGGGATCTGTCAGGATATTTTGCTGGAGATCAACATCGGCGAGGAAGAAAGCAAATCCGGTTTTACGGTGCAGGAGCTTTATCCTGTACTGGATCAAATTTCAGATTTTCCCAATATTTGTGTCCGGGGACTGATGGCAATCCCCCCAATCTGCCAAAATAAAACAGAAAATCACAAATTTTTTCAAAAAATGTACAACCTTTCTGTTGACATAACGGCAAAAAAATACGATAATGTATGGGTAGATGTATTGTCTATGGGTATGTCCGGAGATTTTGAGGATGCCATTGCCTGCGGAAGCACGATGATCCGCGTGGGCACCGCCATCTTTGGACAGCGCTATTATAAATGATCCGCAAGGATGAACATACAGGAGGAACACAAATGAGCATTTGGGACAACATAAAGAAATTTACACAGCCCTACTCTGACGAAGAATACGATGATTACGATGACGACCTGGAAGGCTTTGAGGAAGAATCCCCGGCTGAATCCGAAACCGGACACCGCCCCTCTCCCTTCTCTTCTGCCCGTTCTGTGGATTCCGGCAGCTTCCAGGGTTCTGCCAGCGCAAGCAGCGGCTTCAGCGGTCAGGTTCTGAATATGAACTCCGGCAAGCAGGAGGTTGTCCTGTTCCACGCCAAGACCTTTGACGACGCTGCCCGTGCCGCCGATGAGCTGAGGAAGAAGAAGGCTGTCATTTTGAATATGGAAAATGTGGATAAGGGTCTGACCCGCCGTGTTGTGGACTTCCTTTCCGGCAGTGTGTATGCACTGGACGGCAGTGTAAAAAAGGTTGCGATGTCCACCTACCTGTTCTGCCCCCACAATATGGATATCATCGGTGATTTTGAAACGCCGATTGAAATGGAAGCCCTTATTTGATTGCAATTCTTAAAAATTAGAGAGGAAAACCTTATGATCACGCCCCAAGAAATAGAACAGATATCCTTTAACCGCGCGACCTTTGGCGGTTACGATATGCACGCAGTGGATGAATTCCTTGATCCGCTGACCGAGGATTACATCACACTGTACAAAGAAAATGCCCTGCTGAAAAGCAAAATGAAGGTACTTGTCAGCAAGCTGGAGGAATACCGGGCAAATGAAGCCAGTATGAAGGATGCCATCGTCAATGCGCAAAAGACCTGCGATAAGATGGTCAAGGAAGCAGAAGCCAAATGCACCCAAATGCTGGTGGATGCCAACGCTGCCGCTGCTGAAAACGCCAAGAATGCTGATGCCCTGATCGCCGCGGAAAATGACCGGGTGGAAGAAGCCCGTCAGGCCGCCCACCTGAAGATTGAAGATCTGCAGAATCAGCTGCAGTCCTGCATCCAGGCGCTGGATCGGATCAAGGAAGCCAACCGTCCTATCCACAAGCCCTCTGCCGCTTTCGACTATGAGCGCAGCGAAGGTGCTTCTCAGGCTGATGCGGTAGCTGACGAGATCTCTGCCAATGTAGAAGCCCTGGTTGGCTCTGCTGACGAACAGGCCCCCAAGGCTGAGCCCCGGCATCCGGTATCTGATACCACAACAAAATTTGCAAATCTTCAGTTTGGTCGAAATTACGATTCTTCCAAGCATTGATCAAACATATTAATATATGAATGCGATTACGAGGACAGGTGGATCGCCTACCTGAATGCAGAGAGCTGCCGGTTGGTGCAAGGCAGTGCCAGGCACGGTCCATATCCCCTCTGAGCAGCGCACCGAAAGGTTTTTTCTCAGTAGACTGCGCCGGGTACGCCCGTTACAGCGTATACGAGTGTCGGCCTCAGGCCGGAACAAGAGTGGTACCGCAGAGGTAATTATGCCTTTGTCTCTTACTA
>CAZLLC010000071.1:0-8680 GCA_964560245.1 uncultured Oscillospiraceae bacterium
TTAAACTAAAGCACTTATATCCAGAAATAAAGTTTTAGTTTTAACAGAATACTACAGATTTAAAAATGAATTAATCATTGGTTACTGCAGGGGAGGCTTGGTCTGTGCTTTAAATTCTGATTTATGTAGCGATTATTTTTCCCAGGTCAGGTTTGCCGGGTAGAAGAAACGGATCTTTTCTTTCGCGATGGAGATTCGGATATCCTGCCCGGTGCGCAGCTCACCGTCTAAGCTGATGCTGGTAGCTTTGTCGCACAGGATCCGCACCCGGTCTGTCCGGTAATGACGCACCAGCTCCGGCAATTCCTTATATCTGCCGTCTTTGTATTTGCCCACAACACCCGGCACCTGCAGGCGGCTGACCTTTTCCACCACCAACACCTCCAGCAGTCCGTCTGTAGGGTCTGCTTCCGGCACCGGGTTGAAGCCGCCGCCGTAAAATCTGCCGTTGCAGACACAGATCATGGTCTTTTCCCCGTCGATCCGCTGACCGTTCAGCTCGATCACATAATGCTCCGCAATACGGCGGAGTACATTGACCACCGTAGACACCGCGTAAGCTCTGAATCCGCTGAGCAGGGGCAGCCGCTTATAATTGGCAACATCCGTGCCGATCCGGGCATCCAGACCTACAGAACAGATATTCAGGCTGTAATCCTCATTGCAGCGCATCAGGTCAAATTCCGTTTCCTTGCAGTCAAGCAGGTTTTCCAAGTGATAAAAGGGCTCTGTGTCATTAAAGATCTTTACAAAATCGTTGCCGCTGCCGCCACAGAAGCAGGTCACCGCCACATTGGAGCAGCCCACGATGCCGGCAACCACCTCATTAAGCGTACCGTCACCGCCGCAGGAATAGATTCGGTACTCCTCACCGGATCGGGCGGCTTCCCTTGCGATCCGTGTACAATCACCGGGCTCCTGAGAGATCTCAATGCGGTGATCCAAATTTTTCTCACCGCAGACCCGCTGGATCTGTTGCCGGTATTTTTCCGTATGGTCAAAGCTGCCAGCGGCAGGATTGATGATAAACAGATGCTTCATTTTTTATTTCCTTTATTTCTTACGGCGCTGCTCAGTGAACATATAGTAATCACACTTGATCATACCGTTGTAAAGCTTGCGCTTTTTGTCTGCCCGGCGACCGAAATAATGCTCAAATTCCGGTTCAGAAGTAATGATATACTTCTTCCAGCCGTCTGCGAATTTCAAGTGCCGACCCAAAGCAGCATACAGCCGCTGAGCGCTTTGCTGCTCCAGCATCCGCTGACCGTAGGGCGGATTGCAGACGATAATGCCGCTGTCAGTAGGCAGGCTCATTTTGGTGGCATCCCCATCCTGGAAGGTGATGCAGTCTGCCACGCCGGCCTTCCGGGCATTTGCCATAGACAAAGACACGCATTTGGGGTCGTTATCTGATCCTAAGATCCGGTAATTGCCCTTAAATTCCCGATCCTTTGCCTCTGTGCGAACCCGCTCCCAAATATCCTTTTGTACCCAGCCAAATTGCTCCGCCGCAAAATGCCGACCCATACCAGGCGCCCGGTTTTTGGCGATCAGCGCCGCCTCGATGGGGATCGTACCAGAACCGCAGAACGGATCCCAAAAATAATCTCTGCCCCGATACCGGGTCAGCATCACCATTGCCGCCGCCAAGGTCTCCCGCAGCGGCGCTTCATTTCCAACCGCCCGATAGCCCCGCTTATGCAGACCCGCGCCGGTTGTATCCAGATACAGGGTGACCTGATCGTTCATAACGGAAAACTGAAGCTGATATTTCACACCGGTCTCCGGCAGCCAGGTCAGCTTATACTTTTCACCCAGCCGCCTGGAGGCGGCTTTTTTTACAATAGCCTGACAGTCCGGCACACTCATCAGCTGGCTGTTCAGGCAGTGTCCTTTTACCGGAAACTGACCGTCCGCCGGGATAAAATCCTCCAACGGCGCTCTATACACACCCTGAAACAGCTCCTCAAAGCTTTTTGCCTGAAACTGCGCCAAGATCAGCAATATCCGTTCGCCGGTACGCAGACACACATTGGCCTTTGCCATTTCCGCGGCACCGCCGGAAAACAGCACTCTGCCGTTCTCCGCCTGCACGCCGGGAATATCCAGTCTTTTCAGTTCATCTGCCGCAATACCCTCCAAACCGAACAGGCACGGCACTGCAAATCGTAAATCCGTCATATGATCACCTTATAATTTTCTTGGCTTTAATATAGCGTTCTTCCTCGGAAAAAACGCAGCCGCAATACTTTTGCATATAAAAGCCCAGCTCCCGGGCTTTATCCTGACCTGCACGGAAATAGGGGCGAAAATCCCGGAATAAAAATTCCACGCCGTATTCCGCGGCAGCCCGCTCCGCCGTTTCCCGCATCAGGTCAAAATTCTGATAAGGGCTGATGAATAAGCTGGAGGTAAAGCTGTCAAAGCCCCCATCCTTTGCCTGTTTTGCCGCCTCAAACAGCCGCATTTCATAGCACTTTCCGCAGCGGTGATCCAGATCCTCCGCTACCGCCCGGACAAAGGGGCGCAGGGCATAGTCATTTTTCTCCAAAAGGGGCAACTCAATATCTTTGGCATATTCTCGCAGGCAATCTCTTCTTGCCCGGTACTCTGTATAAGGATGGATGTTGGGATTGTACCAAAATCCGGTCACTTCTATTTTATCCGTCCGCAGCACCTCAATGCACTGGTTGGCGCAGGGGGCGCAGCAGATATGCAGCAGTGTCTTCAAAATTCGTCACCTCGAAAGGGATTATATCAAAAATTTCCCCACATTGCAACCCAATGCCATTGTAATAAAAGCAACACGCTTTGCGTGCCTCGGCCCCTTCTTTGAGGGGGCTGTCAGCGAAGCTGACTGAGGGAGCCAGGACGTCCCGTCTTTCCTATATTTCCTTTTGATCGTTGGCAGATTTCCCTTTGTTTCTCTCCCAATGGCGGTTATGATGAAAACAGCTTGACGGAAGCCGCTCCTTTAGGTTATGATATCGGAAGAAACGAGGGATGGCTATGGACGAAAAAAGCTATATGCAGCAGGCGCTTGCGCTCGCACGGCAGGCCGCTGCCGAAGGAGAAGTGCCGGTGGGCTGTGTGATCGTGCGTAACGGCCAGGTGGTAGGTCAGGGCAGAAACCGCCGGGAAACCGGCAAGACCGCGCTGGGGCACGCGGAGATCGAAGCCATCAGTCAGGCTTGCGAAAATGTGGGCGGCTGGCGGCTTTGGGACTGTACGATGTACGTCACCTTAGAGCCCTGCCCGATGTGCGCCGGCGCCATCATCAATGCCCGGATCCCCCGGGTGGTTTTTGGCGCAAAGGATGCAAAATCCGGTGCCTGCGGCTCTGTATGCAGCCTGTTTTCTATGGAATTTAACCATCATCCCCAAGTGGAAGCCGGTCTGCTGGAGGAAGAATGCGCTGCTCTGCTCACCGAATTTTTTCAAGACCTGCGTGTGCACCTACGCACAAGACCAAAGTGGAAAAAGCCGGAATAGCATTGTGTCCCACAATGCAGCGATATAAATCCCTGTGGGGATCTTCGATATATGGCAAAGCCATTCGATATATGCTGCGCACTCGATATGCGCTGCGGCGCGAGAGGGATTTATATCATATCGATTTTTCCCTATGGAAAATATATCGATTTCGCATAGGGAAAATATCGACAAAATAATACTACCTGAAAAAGAGATATCACCTTTCTCTTCTTCGGGTAGTTTTGTTTTATCCCCACAATGTTATTAAAGCCCAAAAAGGGCAATGCCACTAAAAAGTATCGTATACTGTGTCATTCTGAGCAAGCGTAGCGCGTCGAAAAATCTACGCATTATCCATACTGCACAGCAGAAAATCAGTGTAAAGATTTTTCGACTCCCGTTGGTCGCTCATCGATGGTATTTTTTAGATGTGCGTTTATTTCACGAAAGGAGTATTTTATGAAACCGGATCAGAAAAGCTTACGCATTGGTGCCGCAGTGATCATATTGGCTGTCGCACTGCGTTTTTTAGGCAGCAGCCTTGTTGCGGATATGACCCAGCTTTTTACAAACCCCACAGTCGCTTCGGTAATGCTTTACGCCGGTACAGGCCGGGTATACCGGGCGCCTGCCTCTACCCAACAGGAGACCACAGAACCGGCAGAAGCTTCTCCGGAGGAGCCCCAACCCACCCAGGCGGTATTTTCTCCGGAGGACGCGGCACTGGTATCCGTCACCAACTATCCCGGCTACAGCTTTGATGTGGAAGCTATGCTGCAGGAGCCTTTGACCTGGGATCTGACTACGGAAGAACCTGCTGTTCTGATCATTCATTCCCACGCCAGCGAGAGCTATAAAAACACCGAAAACTATACAGAAACCACCGCCTACCGCACAATGGACGAGCAGTACAATATGATCAGCATCGGGCAGCTCCTTGCGCAGAAATTGGAGGAAAAGGGCATCAGCGTTCTGCACGATACCACCGTCCACGACTATCCTTCCTATAACGATTCTTATACCTTATCCCGGCAGACCGTTCAGGAATATTTGGAGCAATATCCTTCTATCCGTATGGTATTGGACGTTCACCGGGACGCCTGCAGTGACGAAAGCGGCAATCAGATCAGCAGCACCGTAAATATAGGCGGTGTCACCTCCTCCCGGCTGATGATCGTTACCGGCACCGATGCCAATAACAACAGCCATCCCAACTGGAAAGAAAATCTCTCCACTGCCGTGAAGCTGCAGGCCGTTATGGAGCAGCTGTACCCCGGTCTTTGCCGGAATCTGTGCATCCGTTCCTCCGCCTTTAATCAGGACCTTTGCCCCGGGATGCTGCTGATCGAGGTGGGCACTGCCGGTGATACCCGGCAGCAGGCTCTGAACGCCGCCGCATTCCTGGCTGACGGTATTGCCGCCCTGGCGTACGGAAGTACATAATTTTTCGCCGTTTCTATTGCATATAGGAAAAAATTGTATTATTATGTAAGGTAGCATAAATTTTAAGGAGATGAACGGCGTGAAAACCACTTTTAAGCGTATCCTTTCCCTGATAATGGTCCTGACGATATTGGGCGCGATGCTGCCTGCAGTTTATGCGGACGACGCAGCAGCCACGACTGACAGCGAGCCTGTTGTACTGACAGACGAGGACTACGCCATTACAAATGACGTGTTCGCACAGATCAGCACAATGGAGGACGCCCCCTCCAAGAAAGATGCCACCCAGACGCAGCTGACGGACGCAGCTGTCCAAATCGTTATGGCTTCTGAAAACTATGTAGAGGGCTCTTTGGAACGGGGCGGCGATTCCTTTACCTGGCGGACGGATGAAGGTATCCGCTGCATCTACAGCCCCCGGATGCGTGAAAAGTACGAAAATATGGAAGCACCGGCTGAGTCCCTGCCCAGCGGCATTTACAATGAACCGGTTGCCACCAAGGGCGGTTGGCCCAGCGGCAATCAGGTGTACCTGATCGCCCCTTACTACGGCATTGATGACAGCTTCACCGATCAGTACCAAAACGAGGCAGCCTCCATTGCTTCCGCTATTGGCGACACCGACGGCTATACCCTGTATTCCGGCACTTCCGTAACGGTGGACAAGGTTGCCAATGCCATCAGCAACGGCGCTGTGGTCATTTTTGACTCCCATGGCACCACCGACTACGAAAGCGGCTACGACTATGTTTCCGGCGCAAACTATTCCTACCTGTGCCTGACCAACAAAACCGGTCTGACCACTGCCGACTATGATGCCGGCGCTACCTATTTTACGGACAGCGATGGCTATATTTGCGCCTGTGTCAACGGTGCGGTAATTGCCAACCATATGACCAAGCAGAGCCCTGCAGGTATTCTGTGGATGGCCATCTGCCTGGGTATGGCAACAGACACCATGTGCCAGCCTATGCGTGAAATGGGTGTGGAGGTGGTCTACGGCTACTCCCAGTCTGTCACCTTTGACGGCGATTACCTCTTTGAAGAAACCTTCTGGGACAATATGATCGCCGGCAAGAACGTTGCCGATTCCATTGCCGCAATGAAGTCCAAATGGGGTAACTGGGACTGGTCTGATCAGATCGCGAATTACTATTACTCCATCTATCACGAAAGCGGCTACAGCACCATTTACCAGGCCCGTTCTGACTATGCCGCCTTCCCTGTTGTGGTTTCTGACGAGGATGTCCACCCGGGTCAGCGCAGCGGCAGAACCTTCTACGGTGCGGACAGCCTGCAGACTGTACAATCTACATACACCCTGTACAGCCAGTACAATGTGACTGCTCAGAGCAATAATGCAGAATACGGCAATGTTTCCGTCAACGGCAATGTGATCACCGCTTCTCCTGCTGAGGGCTACTTTGCCGAGAGCGCGACCGTGATCAGCGGCGATGCCACCGTCAGTCAAAACGGCAACAGCTTTACTGTTTCCGCAAACTCTGACTGCACGGTGCAGATCAATTTTGCCGCCAAAACTCCTGTTACCGTCAGTTTCACCGGCGCGGAGGCAGCCAGCCAGACCGGCTATGCGGGCGATTCTATGAGCCTGCCCTCTGCCTATGCGCCTGAAGGCTTTACCTTCCTGGGCTGGACCGCCTCTGCTTTAAGCGAGGATACCACCGAAAAGCCCAGCTATTACACCAATTCCTTTATCCCCACGGCTGATACCACCCTGCACGCCCTGTACAGCTATGTGGACGAAAACGAAAGCAGCGGCACCGGCGACTATATAAAAGTTACCAGTACTCCTGCAGACTGGTCCGGTGAATATGTGATCGTTTACGAGGACGGCGGTTATATTTTGGACGGCAGCAATATTTCCAACTATGCCGGTAACTACCAGACCGTTACGATCTCCAACAATACCATCCGGGCAGATGCTGCGGAGCCTTATAAATTCATTATTGAAGCCTACTCCAACGGATATTCCATTCAGGGTGCCAGCGGCGCGTACATTTACGGTACTTCCGGCTCCAATTCCCTGGGCAGCGGCTCTTCTCCTTCTGTGAATACCATTTCCCTGGACAGCAGCGGAAATGCAAACATTTGCTGCAGCAATACCTATCTGCGCTTCAACAGCAGTGCAAATATGTTCCGCTATTACAAGTCCAGCTCCTATAAGAGCCAGAAACCGATCGCTCTGTATGTAAAGGACGGCTCGGTGGGCACGACCTACTATACCTCCACGCCTGCCGGCTGCGATCACAGCGACCTTTCTGCTTTTGATGCTGTGCAGACCGCACCGGATTGCACCAATGGCGGCTATACCACCTATACCTGCTATACCTGCGGTTACGGCTACACCGCTGACCAAACACCTGCCACAGGACACAGCTATGTAAACGGCGAATGCACACTCTGCGGTGATCGATCCATTGTGATCACCGGACAGCCCGCCAATAAGACCGTAAAGGCTGGCACCACCGCTGACTTCACAGTTTCCGCTGCAGGCAGCGATCTTACCTATCAGTGGCAGTACCGCACCTCCTCCAGCGGCAGCTGGATAAATGTATCTGCAGCCAGCGGCAAGACCGCCAATTATTCCCTGACCGCAGCAACCCGCCACAACGGCTATCAGTACCGGTGTGAGATCACGGACAGTGCAGGCAATGTGATCTGTACCGAGGTCGTGAACCTGTATGTGCTGGGCATCAAGACCCAGCCGACAAACAAGACGGTCAAAGCTGGTGTAACCGCCAAGTTTACCGTGGCAGCTACCGGCAATGGTCTGACTTACCAGTGGCAGTACCGCACCTCCTCCAGCGGCAGCTGGACGAATGTATCTGCAGCCAGCGGCAAGACTGCCAATTATTCCCTGACCACAGCAACCCGCCACAATGGCTATCAGTACCGTTGTAAGGTGACCGACGGCGCAGGTAATGTGGTTTATACCAATGTTGTGAACCTATATGTCTTGGGCATTAAGACCCAGCCGGTCAGTAAGACCGTTGTGGCTGGCAAAACTGCAAAGTTTACGGTTACAGCAACAGGAAGTGGTCTGACTTACCAGTGGCAGTACCGCACTTCCTCCTCCGGCAGTTGGAAGAATGTATCTGCAGCCAGCGGCAAAACTGCCAATTATTCCCTGACCGCAGCAGTAAAGCATCACGGCTATCAGTACCGCTGCAAGGTCACCGACAGCGCAGGCAATGTGGTCTATACCAATGCGGTCAATTTGTATGTCCTGGGCATCAAGACCCAACCGGTAAGCAAGACTGTGAAAGTCGGCGCAACCGCCAAATTTACAGTTACAGCTGTAGGCAACGGGCTGACCTACCAGTGGCAGTATCGCACCTCCTCCAGCGGCAGCTGGAAGAACGCCTCCGCCACCGGCAACAAGACCAAAACCCTGTCCGTAGCCGGCGCTGCATTCCGCAACGGCTACCAGTACCGCTGTAAGATCACCGACTCCGCCGGAAATGTGATCTATACAAAGACAATCAAATTGACTGTTAAAAAATAACCTCAAAAAGCCCACCGGCAAGCCGGTGGGCTTTTGCATATACAAGAATGAACACATACACCGCTAAATCAGAATTTAGCGCAGAAGGTTCGCGAACAGCCCAAAGCCTTCTCCTTGAGGAGAAGGTGGCCCGCAGGGTCGGATGAGGTGTTACCGCAATAAAATTTCGCTAAAAGTTCCGTTTAAAGCAACTGCCTGCCGAACACCTCATCAGTCACCTTCGGTGACAGCTTC
>CAZLLC010000072.1:0-8379 GCA_964560245.1 uncultured Oscillospiraceae bacterium
AACCATCTGGACATTGCTTCCCGGGAATGGGTAGAAGCGGCTATTGAAGAATTTGACGGTGTTTTGCTGTTCGTTTCTCACGACAGGTATTTTATCGAAAAGTTTGCGGAGCGTATCTGGGTACTTGAGGACGGAACGATCAAGGATTATCGATGCGGTTACAAAAAGTACCGGTCTATCATAGAACACGAAGCACTCAATAGACCTGCGCAGACTGCAGAGCCAAGGCTCAAAAAGGAAAAACCTAAGGGCGGCACTAAGGAAACGGAAAAGCTGGTACGCCGGTTAGAGCGGGAGATCGAGAAGCAGGAGCAAAATATTGCGGAGCTTGACCGCTTGACGGAAGCTGCTGCGGCAGATTATCAGGAACTGACCCGTCTTATGGGAGAAAAGGAAAAGGCAGATCTGGTGCTGATGGATCTGATGGAGCAGTGGGAAAAGGCCCAATCATTACTGGAGTAATTATTTTAGATATTTTCAAAAGGAGCACAAAAAATGAGTTCTTGTAGTGGTAATTGTTCCACTTGCGGTTCTGACTGCGGTGACCGTAAAGCGGAAAGCTTAATTGCAAAGCTGAACGAAAAAGCAAGTGTTAAGAAGGTGATCGCCGTCGTATCCGGTAAGGGCGGTGTGGGAAAATCTACCGTTACAGCTATGACAGCGGTTGCAATGGCTCGCACCGGAAAGCGCGTAGCAGTTTTGGATGCTGATATAACAGGTCCGTCTGTTCCGACAGCTTTTGGCGTTAATGAGTGTCAGGGGGCAACTCAGGAGGGTCTGTATCCGGCTGTTACGAAAACAGGTATTCAGGTGATGTCTATTAATTTATTGCTGGATAACAATACTGATCCTGTGGTATGGCGTGGGCCTGTGATCGCCGGTGCGGTCAAGCAATTTTGGACAGATGTGATTTGGGAAGATGTAGACTATATGTTTGTGGATATGCCTCCCGGAACAGGCGATGTACCACTGACGGTGTTTCAGAGCTTGCCCGTTGACGGCATTATCATTGTGACAAGTCCTCAGGATCTGGTGTCTATGATCGTTTCCAAGGCTGTTAAAATGGCAAATATGATGCATATTCCTGTTTTAGGCTTTGTGGAGAACTACAGCTATTTGAAGTGTCCTGATTGCGGTAAGCAGATTCAGGTGTTCGGTGAAAGTCACTTGGACGAAGTGGCAAAATCTTTTGATCTGCCTGTTTTAGCCCGTTTGGCCATTGATCCTGCAGTAGCCCAGTGCTGCGATAACGGAAAAATGGAAACAGTGGATACTTCTGCTTTTGATAATGTTATTGAAGCAGTTATAAACGCGTAAAATATAACAGTGTGTTGCAAAAACGCAACACACTGTTGTTATTTGTGGTATTTACTGCCGGCCTGAATAGATTCTGCCCTGTAAAGCTGTTCCAGTACCATAATTCTTGCAAGGTGGTGGGGGAATGTCATTGGGCTCATTGAAAGCTTCATATCTGCCATTTGCTTGATACGCGGTGCAATTCCAAAGGAAGAACCAATTAAAAAACAGGCGCTGCTTTTTCCGGAAAGCTTTACATTTTTAAGCTTTGCGGCAAGATCTTCTGAGGAGATCATTTTTCCTTCCGGTGTCAGGGTACAAAACCAGCTGCCCTTAGGAATTTTTGTGAGGATCGCATCTGCTTCTTTTTCAAGTCCTGCGGAAATCTCAGCAGGGGAGGGATCGTCGGGCAGACGCACTTCCGGCAATTCTATCAAATGAAAACTGCAGTAACCTTTTAACCGCTTTTCATATTCAGCGGCAGCGGACAAATAAAAGGATTCTTTTTGCTTTCCCATACAAATTAAGGTCATATCAAACATTGTAATCGCTCCTTTGCTGCATAGTATAGCATTTTGTGCGGAAAGATGCAACTATGGAGGTGATCAAGTGAAAAAGGAAAAAATCATAACCGATCCAAACGGCAGCTACACCGGCAGACCTAAAGATCCAAATGATAAGCCCATTCAGGATGCGGATGACCTATAATTAAGCAAACCGAACCCTTATGTTGGGTTCGGTTTACAGTTTTACAAAACCTTTGAATAATAAGCTGAATCAGCGATCAGGTGTAATTTTCAGGTACTTTTGCCTTGTGGCAAGTCCGCCACGGATATGCCGTTGCGCCTTGTTTAGATCCAAAACGGTCCGAACCTGGCTGTATAGACTTTTGTTGATTTCCGGAAGCCGTTGGGACAGATCCTTATGCACCGTTGATTTGGAGATGCCAAATTTTTTGGCGGCAGTACGGACGGTTGCACCGGTTTCGATGATGTAAACAGCAAGTTCGCAGGCACGATGCTGCATTGCACTGTCCATATATTTCCCTCCTAAGCTGTGTCCTGCCAAAGAAACTTATGAAGGATCAGGGGATTTTATTACACTGTCTTTGCTGAAAGAAGAAATATATGGATAACTTAAAAAATCCTTGTATTTTATACAAAAACACTTGATTTTGTCAGTAGTTATAGAATATAATATTTTTATAACAAAACGGAGATGAGTCTATGGAGATTAAATTTGACAAAAAAACACTCAGAAATCTTGGTTTTTGGGTACTGGGATTGATTGGAGCTTACTGGCTTTTACACGAAACCAGTCGTGCAAAAGCTTTATTGGACTTTTTTATTGATCTTTTGTCTCCGTTTATCATTGGCGGTGTTTTGGCGTTTATCGTCAATGTCCCTATGCGTGCCATTGAAGGAACTCTGAAAAAAATCAAAAAGGATAAGCTTAGAAGAACCGTCGCCATCGTTCTTACATTATTGGCGGTTACACTTGTTCTTGCAGTGGTGTTTATGCTGCTGATCCCCCAATTGACTGAAACCATTCAGTCTTTGATACCGAAGCTGAACAAATTTGTAAAAGATGTTGAAAAATATATTACAGAATTTCAGGTGGAGCATCCTGAGATTGTGGAGTGGCTTAACAACAATACGGATTTTGAGAAGTTTGATTGGAGCTCTATAGCACAAAAGACGATCAATATTTTGACCAACAGTCTTTCTGCAATTGTAACCGGTGCATTCTCTGCAATCGGTACACTTACGAGCGGTCTGATAAACGCGTTTGTTGCGGTGGTTTTTGCAGTGTATACCCTGTTTCAAAAGGAAACCCTGGCTCGTCAGGGAAGAAAGGTTTTGTATGCAATTGCTCCGGAAAAATTCTCTGATTCTATTGTACGGATCCTGCGTTTGACCAATTCCGCTTTCTCTAATTTTCTATCCGGTCAGTGCATAGAAGTTTGTATTTTAGGATCTATGTTTGCCGTTTCAATGGCGATTTTTCAAATGCCCTACATTCCGCTTGTCAGTGTTTTGGTAGCAGTGACTGCGTTTATTCCTATTGTGGGTGCTTGGTGCGGCTGCATTATCGGTGCGTTTTTGATCTTCGTATCCAATCCTATGCAGGCAATATGGTTTGTTGTTTTGTTCTTGGTGCTGCAGCAGATTGAGAATAATATGATCTATCCCCGTGTAGTCGGTTCCTCTATCGGTCTTTCCGGTATGTGGGTTTTGGTGGCGATCTCTGTAGGCGGTGATCTGATGGGTGTAGCCGGAATGTTTTTGATGATTCCTTTGGCATCTGTCTTGTATACACTTGTTCAGGAATGGATCCATAAGCGTCTTGAAAACTTAGATGTTCCTGCTGAAAAGCTTCAGGCGCAGCCTCCGGAGCTGAATTCCAAATTTAAGGAAAAAAGGAAAAAAACCAAAGAAAAGATCGAACTAAGGAAATTGCTGAGGATGCAGAAAAAATCAAAATAAGAACATTAAAAGGGAGAAAACACAGCATCGTGTTTTCTCCCTTTTATAAGATAAAATCAGTATAGAGCATTTGAACAAAGTTTTCAAATATAAGCTATGAAATATACACGATTTTACTGTAGCCGGATGCATACAGTTCCGGCTTGAGCTGTAAAGATTCACCGGGGAGCAGAGCGGCAATGCTTGTTTCGATCGCTTTGCCGCCGATATAAATATCACTGTCTGCCAAGTAGGTTTTGTGATATATCTTGACATCTGATAATGGTTCATTACATAAATTGATCACTTCGATCGTTCCCATATCGATTGAATGGATTTGCAGCTGCTGAGATGAGCTTTGCTGCGCGCTTACAGACCATCCTGAACAGTAAACAATTTCACTGTCCGGCATACGCTGTCCGTTTTTTTCAGGAATTAAAGTAGATGATCCTGGTGGGAGCATCATTGCTTCAAATAAAAAGGACCGATCTTCTGTTCTGATTTCGATTTGTGCGTATAAAACAGTATCGCCACTTTTATTTTCTATAACTACAGAGGCAGTATCGAATACTTCTGTATTGCTGCCATCTTCAATAAAAACACCGTCGTAGGATGCAAGATTTTTGATCCACAGATCTGTACCGGAAACACAGCAGGGAAGTGTGATCCTTTGTTCACTTGTTCTTTTGATGCTTGCCTGCGGTGATGCTTGCAGCAAACTGGGAAAAGCAATATTACAAAACAGCAGAAGCATCCCGGATATTCCAAAACATACAGCGGCAAAAGTCAGTGCGATTCTGCGAAGTTTTACATTGTTCATTGTATCCACCGCCCATTAAAAGTAGGCACATTATAGAAATGATTTAGAAGCCTTTTCAAGGGAAAAGTGGTGAAATTCAGTTGAGTGTTTATAAATCGTTTGACAAATCCCGGAAGGAATATGGTATCCTTCCACGCAAAAGAAAAGGATGGGAGATAATTTCTCCCATCCGCGTATTTTTTGTAGAGGATCATTTGGATCGATATTCCATAATCATATTTAATGCGCATATAACAGCCTGTTTGCGGACAGCTTCCCGGTTGCCGGAAAAGTGATACTCCGTGCTGACACATATGGAATCATCACAGTAACCGATGAATACTGTACCAACGGGATTGCCGTAATCATCGCCAGTGGGACCTGCAAGACCGGTAACAGAAACGGCAATATCTGCTTTAAGCGCATTTTTTGCGCCAAGTGCCATTGCTTCAGCGACCGGTGCGGAAACTGCACCATTTTTTATCAACAGTTCTGGCGGCACGTTTAAAAGCCTTGATTTCACCTGATCTGTATAGCTGATTATGCCACCAAGGAATACACTGGAGCTGCCAGAAACAGCAGTCAATGCTGCGCCAATACCGCCGCCGGTACAGCTTTCAGCAACACAAAGTGTTTTGCCCTGTAATAAACGGATCACCTGTGCAGCAAGATCATCCATAGTACTTCACCGAAATTTTTTCAACGGTTTCCAAAGCTTGCTTGATCAAAGCAGGTCGATCCAGTTTTTCTTCTGCGTGGATCAGCTGACCCAATGTGGGCTTTGTTTTGGGGTGCTTGGGTGTAAAAACGGTACAGCAATCCTCGTAGGGAAGAATGGAGGTTTCCATTGTGCCGATTTTCCGGGCAATGGTCACGATCTCTTCTTTGTCCATACCAACAAGGGGCATAAAGATGGGCATATCTACAACAGCACCGGTAACAGTCATTGCTTCCATCGTCTGGCTGGCAACCTGACCTAAGTTTTCACCGGTGATCAATGCGCCACAGCCGTGATCACGGGCAATTTCCTGGGAGATCTCCATCATAAACCGGCGCATAATCAGTGTGAAAAACTCCTCCGGACAGTTATCGCGAATGGCTTCCTGGATCGGTGTAAAATTCACAATATTGAGCGTCATTCTACCGCTGTATCGGGTAACCAATCGGGCAAGCTCAATGACTTTATCCTTTGCAAGCTGAGAAGTATACGGATAAGAGAAGAAATGAACACTTTCGATCTCCACGCCACGCTTCGCCATCATATAAGCAGCAACAGGGGAGTCGATACCACCGGAAAGCAGGCACATAGCCCGTCCGCCAACGCCAGTGGGCAAACCGCCTGCACCGGGCTGCGCCGGTCCGTGCACATAGGCTGCCAGATCACGGATCTCCACATAGACGGTGTATTCCGGTCGGTGTACATCAACAGCGCAATCAGGATGGGCTTCTGCAATTCTGCCGCCAATCTCCTGTGAGATCTGAATGGAGGTCATAGGGAAGGCCTTGTCTGAACGCTTGGATTCTACCTTAAAGGATCTTGCGCAGTCCAGATCATCGCCCAAATATTCTTCTACAGCCGCAAAGATGCTGTCCAAACTCTTTTCACAGGGACGGCAGCGGCACAGACTGACAAGACCGAAAATGCTTTGACAAGCCTCCCAAGCGCTTTCCACATCTGCCATATCGTCCATCGGCTCCACATAGACGGTGGATTGCATAATATACACATCAAAATTGCCATATGCTTTCATTCTGCGGCGAATGTTCTGACGCAGCTTGTTTTCAAACTGGCGTTTGTTGGTTCCTTTGAGCACAACCTCGCCTAATTTCAACAAAAAGATCTCGTTCAATTTTATAATCTCCTTTTCAAAGGTTTACTGTTCTGTATTGGATCGCTTCAGCGATATGTTCAGCCTGAATGTGATCGGAGCCTGCCAGGTCAGCAATGGTTCTTGCCACACGCAGGATCCGGTCGTAGCTTCGGGCGGTCAGTCCGAAAACTTCAAAAGCCCTTTTCATCAGCGTATCGCTTTCGTCATCCAAAACACAGTGGAAACGCAGTTCGTTTGGACCCATTCGGGCGTTGCACATACCGCTTGCTTCCCCAAATCTGCGGTGCTGCACCTTCCGGGCTTCGTTGACCCGTTGCCGAATATCGCTGGAAGGCTCTGCTTCTTTTCTGCGGCGCAGATCTTCGTAATGTACAGCCGGTACTTCCACGATCATATCGATGCGATCCAAAAGCGGGCCGGAAATGCGGCTCCTGTATTGATCCACAGCATTTGGCGAACAGGTACATCTGCCTGATGGATCTCCGTACCAGCCGCACTTACAGGGATTCATCGCACAAACCAGCATAAAGTCAGAGGGGTAGGTTACACTGCCGCTGACACGGGCGATGGAAACCTGTCCGTCCTCTATAGGCTGCCGCATCAGATCCAAAGTATCCTTTTTGAATTCCGGAAGCTCATCTAAAAACAGCACGCCTTTATGCGCCATAGAAATTTCACCTGGACGGGGATTGGTACCGCCGCCGATCAGACCGGCGTTGGAAATGGTGTGATGGGGAGAGCGGAAGGGGCGCTGTAAGATCATAGGGGATTTGGCAGACAGCATACCAAGAACAGAATATACCTGTGTAGTCTGCAAGGATTCGTTCCAGGTCATTTCCGGCAGGATGGAGGGCAGTCGCTTGCTGAGCATACTTTTGCCGGAGCCGGGTGGTCCGATCAATAAGATATTATGGCTGCCGGCAGCAGCGATCTCCATTGCTCTTTTTACATTTTCCTGACCAACAACATCTTTGAAATCCAGCATCTGTATATTGGTTCTGTCCGGCATCCACATTGGTTCTTCTTCCAAAACTTTTTCGCCATTCAATGCAGCGGCCAATTCTGACACACTGTGTACAGGAATAATGGCAGGACCACGGGCAAGGGTGGCTTCCGGTGCGTTTTCAGCAGGAACAAATACTGTTTCAAAACCAGCCCGTTTGGCAGCGATCGCCATTGGAAGCACACCGTTTACAGCACGAATGGTGCCATCAAGCGCAACCTCACCGATGAACGCAGAGCTGGAGCGGGGACGGCGGATAGCGCCAAAGGCACACATAATGCTTAAAAGGATCGGAAGATCGTAATGGGTGCCGCCCTTTTTCAGGTTGGCAGGCGCAAGATTGACGGTAATGCGACCGGTAGGGAAGCGCATACCGCTGACTTTTGCTGCAGCGCGGACACGCTCACGGGCTTCTTTTACGGCAGCATCCGGCAGACCAACAATATCAAAATTAGGCAGTCCGCTGGAGATATAGCATTCCACGGTAACCTTACTGCCCTGAATGCCGTTAATTCCTAAAGTAAAAACACTGCAGATCATTTTGATCACTCCTTGTACTGCCAATATAAGCTTTTTATATCATACAGTATTTGCTATAAAAATACAATTCTTTTTTTTATACTGCCAACCGGGCCGCGAATGATCCTGCTATAATGTAATTTTTGGTAATTTTTCCTTGAAGTAATGGTTTAAACGGCTTTACAAATCGAAAGAAAGGTGCTATATTATACGGGACGAAATTTGAATACTTTAGGAGGTATTTTGTTTTGGCAAGAAAATTCAAAACAATGGACGGCAACACTGCTGCCGCCCACGTCAGCTATGCCTTTACCGAGGTTGCTGGCATCTACCCCATCACCCCCTCCAGCCCCATGGCCGACAACGTTGACCAGTGGGCCGCTGCTGGCCGCAAGAACATCTTTGGCGACACCGTGAAGGTCGTTGAGATGCAGTCTGAGGCTGGTGCCGCAGGTACCGTTCACG
>CAZLLC010000073.1:0-8175 GCA_964560245.1 uncultured Oscillospiraceae bacterium
TCTTTGCCATCAGCGCCATCCTTACCGGCAGCACCTACAACAACGCCCAGATTTTCGACTGTGCCGCTGGAATAAGTCAGCACAAGCTCACCCTTGGAGTTGATTTCAGATTTGGTAATGCTGATGCCATCCTTACCGTCAACACCATCCTTACCATCCGTACCATCTACGCCATCCTTACCATCGGTGCCGTTCAGGCCGTCCTTACCGTTGGCACCGGTCGCACCGATCACATTGCCAAGATTAGAACGCTGACCGTTGGAGAATGTCAGAACCAGTTCACCCTCAGAATTAATCTCTGCAGAGGAAACACTGACACCGTCCTTGCCGTTGATGCCATTAATACCGTCTTTACCATCTGCACCATCCGCACCATTTGCACCGTTTGTGCCGTCCTTACCATCTGCACCCACAACCTTGCCCAAATTGGCAGTTGTTCCATCAGAATAGGTAATAACCAATTCACCGGCAGTATTGATCACAGAATTGGTAATGCTGATACCGTCTTTACCGTCGGCACCATCATTGCCGGAAGTACCGCTTGCACCGTCAACGCCATCCTTACCATCCGCTCCGATTACACAGCCCAAATTGGTCTGTTGACCGTTGGTATAAGTCAAGACCAACTCGCCGTTTGCGTTGATCTCGGACTTGGAGATACCGATACCGTCAGTGCCGTTCATACCAACAACCTTGTCCAGGTTGACAGACTTACCATCGGAGTAGGTAATCACAAGCTGACCGTTTTCATTGACAGAAGCACCGGAGATGCTTACACCGTCTTTACCGTCAGCACCATTCTTGCCATCCGCTCCGTCCTTGCCATCGGTGCCGTCTTTACCGTCAGTACCGACCGCCTTACCTACATTCAGTTCCGTACCATCGGACAGAACGATGATCAGTTCGCCCTTGGTGGAGAACTTCGCTGTGGTAATGCTGACAGCAGACTGCGTTGCAGCCGCATTGATCGCAGCGCCCCATTCATCTTGCGTGCCGGAATATCCGTTTTCAACAGCAATCTCATAAGCAGATTTGCCATTCAAGGATTCCAACCATTCCTGCACAGTTCCTTCGTATCCGTACTGAACTGCAAGTTCATATGCGGATAATCCGTTTTCCATTGTTTGTGTCTGTGTATTGACTTTGCTTTCGTGAACGATTAACGCAGCGATCGTTGCAACGCCTGCCATCAGTACGATCGACAAAAGTACACAAACAAATCTTAAGATCTTTGCTTTTCCTCCTGTAATGCCGTTTCGCATTTTTTATACCTCCATTACTGTCTTTCTTACACATTACACATAATGTGAATTATGTAGTAAGTATAAATTCTCATACTACACTTACTTACCTAAAATTATACATATATTTCCATAAAAATCAAGAGAGAATGAATAAACGCACTTAACAAAAGTAGTTTTTTCTTAAAACAAACATAGCAATTACACCCTCTTCACATTTTTTGAAAAAATAACGAAAGAGGGTGTTCCTTTCTGCACCCAAAATTCTTTTGGAAGCCAACCTCTATACAATATTTGTCAGCATTTAACTACATAATTCACATTATGTAATTTTTCTAAATCACCAGTCCTAACCGCTCGATCTTGCGACGGTGTTCTATGCCAGTAGTCATAATATAAATACGTGTTGTATTGATGGAGCTGTGTCCCAGAATGTCCGCAAGCTTAGCAATGTCTTTTTCAATTCCGTAAAAGGTCCTGGCAAAAAGCTTTCGCAAGTTATGAGGAAAAACTTTAGAGGACTTAACGCCAGCAGCGTCACACAGTTTTTTCATAGCGGACCAGATATTGCTTCGATTAAGTGCTTTCCCTCTTTTCGTGACAAATATTACACCAGACGCAATTCCTCGCCGCTTAGCGTAATTCAATAGAAATTTTTGCAATTTGCCCGGAACGATGATCGTCCGGGTTTTGTTTTTGCAGTCTACCGTCACCTCTCCACATTGAACAGCCTCCACCGTAAAGTAGCATAATTCAGACACCCGGATACCTGTACCACAAATCGTCTGAAGAACAAGGTTTAGCTGTTCATCCTTTTTAGACGCCTCCAGTAATCGAAGATATTCCGCTTTGGTCAGTTCCTTTTCTTCTGCACAATAGGTCTGTCTTTGCGTGCGGATATTTTTTACCTTGCAAGCAGGCATTCCTAAAAATTCCATTAAGCAGTTCACGCTGGCAAGCATAGAATTAATGGATCGCACCGCATATTTTTGTTCAACCAAATGCTTCTTCCAAGAGATCACCACTTCCTTTGTGATCTCAGCCCCATTTGCATACGCACAAAATCCCTGTACATCCCGGATATACTTTTCTTGTGTCGCAATGCTTTTTTCCTCGCAAATCAAATAGTCTTCAAATTCTTTCATTGTTTTCATTGATAATTTCATAGCTATTCTCCTTTGTTTTGCTGTTCTGTTTTGAAGTGGTAACTTTTTTTGATCAATAAACAGCAAAATTGCCGGAATGCGTCAGCATCCCGGCAATTTATATGCAGTTAAGTTAAAAAAGGACTGTTCAAAACCAATATCGTCCTATGGAGTGCTGCCCTTTGGACTATTTTTGTTTGTCTGTTATTTTCACAACCGATTGCGAAAATCTTCATTTTTTTGCGGATGACTTGTTTTACTATAGCAACAGCTGATAATAGTATACAGCAATGGCACTCCAGCCGTGGCACAGGCTGCCGGCATTATTGAAAGCGGAAGCACCGTCAGCGGTCTCCCAAACGGTCGTAGCGCCTGCATCCAGCATTTTACCGTAGTCCCCACGAATGCGGTCCAGCACCACAGGCGCAAAAGCTTTCCGGTCTACCTGAAGCATAGCGTCATACAAAAATGTTTTCATAGAAAGAGAGCATTCTGTCAATTCTTCAGAAAGAAGGCGCTGGCAGATATGAAGGCTCTCACCGGGATCGGTCACGCCTGCCAGCACTGCCATGGCGTTACCCAGCGCGGTATACCGTTCCTCCCCAGTTGTCATAGAGAAAAAACCGCTTTTCTGATTCAAGAAAGCATCCCGGATCGCAAAACGGGTCTTTTCCATAATTTCCTGATAGCTGTCAGCCGCTTGTCCGATCATCTTCTCTATTTCTGAGAGCTCCTGAAGGGCTATCAGAAACAGGCAGTTCAGCATCAGATCCGGCTTAAGTCTTTCCTCGCCGTGAAGATTTCCTTCCATATAGGGCGACCAATCATAGAAGTTCCAATGATTTTTTCCGGAAAACCGGAAAACCAGTCCGTCGCGCCATTGGGAAAGGAACACCTCCATCACCTGCCGCAGCTTGGGATAGACCTCCCCACCCAGGCTAAAGTCCCCGGTATGGGTCATATACTCCCGAACCGCTTTGACCCAATAAAGGGAAAAGGAAGGAATGGTCAGATCCACGCCGCAGGGATAGGTGATGGCAAGCAGACCGTCCTCCCGGCGATCCTGAGCGATCAGCTTTAAATTTGCTCTGGCGTATGCTGCGTTTTTATCCGCAAAAGCATAGTAACCGCAGAGCATTTGATTTCTGGCATCAAAGGCATACAAGCCCTGTTCCCGCCATGGGGTGTCCACATAGTGATCCATCAGGCAGCACTTGAGCGTACTGACACAGGTATCGTATATTTTCTGATCCAGAGGGTTCGATAAAGCAAACGGCACGGTATCTACAGGATACTGAACCGGCCGTACGCCAAAATACACAGCCGTTACAGGCTGCTCCGTAATGACCTCCAAATACCGGCAGCCAATACAGCATCGCCCTGTACGACTTCAAACGCAAGTCCGGGCTGGGCAGCAACATACCGCTGAGAGCCCTCCCCATAATGCCAAACACGCACCGCAATACGGTTTTTTCCTTTTTGCAGATAAGGGGTAACATCTATCTCATCGTAGACCTTATAATGCTCGTAATCGTCGTACTGCCAGAAGGATGCCAAACTGCCGTTAATATACAGCGCATAATCGCCATCGCAGCTAATACGGCAAAAAGCTTTTCCCTGCTCCCAGGAAAAAGCTCTGGCAAATTCGCCATAGGTATCTGCCGTCCGGTCGCCGGGCAGCCATATCCATTTTGCATTCGTAAAGATGTCCATCGTTCCTCCGTCAGTGTGTCAATGTCATTAAGTAAGGTCGCACTGTCAAAAAAGTGATGTCATTCCGAGCCAGTGGGCGCGACCCGACCGCCACCAGTGGTGGAAAAAGGGAAGGGAGCGGGTGGCCGCGGTCGATAAAATCGAGGATTAGCGTAAGCCCGAAGAGTTTATCGGGCACCGCAACAGAAACTGGCGTGGGAATCCGTAAATCCTATAAAAGTCTTGCACTTACATAGTTTTTACCACAAGGGGGAACGGATTGCCCCACCAGTGACATAGGTCACTGGTTCGCAATGACACGGGTTTCGGTACTGCATTCCTTAAGTAACATTGCGTCAACCCATCGGCTATAATCTAAAATCCAAATTCCACGAAGCAATAGTTTTCGTCCCAGTTCTGCTCCGATGCGTTGTTCCAAATACAGGGCTCTTTGAAGAAATGACGGGGGCAAACGCCGTGGCACTCTCCCTGCGCCAAATGGTGGGGTCCTAACAGATTTCTTAAGTTATTGATCAATGTGTAGCGAACCGTGGTCAGACCTTTTTGTCCAAAGGGCTTTAGCGGCAGCCGGTCATCCGTTAATAGCGTCTGCTCCTTGCCGGCAATTTCCACCTTGATCACATTGACGCCCTTGCGTTTGAAACACAGCACGGGATCCTCTCCCTGAATATCCAGCTGACCTTCCAAGACCAGCTTCCCGCAGAAGAAGGGATATCCCTGCTGTTCCAGATTTTCAGCAGACACCGTCTGCTTTGGCCCTTGCAAGGTAAACTCACCCTGATACCGGACGGCACTGCGTTCCAGTGGCGTCCAAATACCGGTCGTGCCCACACTGAAATCGCCCAGCAGATAGATCGCCTCGATCTCCATATCGTAAGCCAGCTTATTCAGCTCGCTTTCAAAAATTTGGGCTTTTCTTCTGTTTTCATAGAACTGCGCAGATTGATAAAATTCGCAATCCATACAAATGCGGTTTTCGCCAACCCTCATATAGCCGCTGATGTCCAGCTTTTGGAGGGTATAATCCAAAAATTCACCTGCTGGTTTTTGCTCCACAGGGACACCGTTGATAGATATCTGAAACTTTTCCGGTGTTTCGCAGACGAGGTACATTTTATCCGGTACATAATCTGCCCGAACAACATATTCCTGATGAATTTGCACCGGGCGTTCCAGGCTGTTGGCACGCTCTGCAATATTCAGTACATATCCGTTTTTCTCCTGCAAAACACCGTCAAAATAGTAGTCGCAGTGATCCAACGTCAGGCAGTTTTCGATCCCGCCCACGATCCGCAGGTCACCGTCAGGGCGCAAAAAGCTTGCAGGCTGCTCCTGCTCTTGCAGCGCCGGTGCAGAATGATCTTCCACCAGCAGCAGGCTTCCCCAAGGTTCAAACTCGTAACTGCCGGTAAAGGGTAACAGCTCACCGGTATAGATATCTAACTGCTTTCCTGTGACCGCAAACTTTGCCTGCTTCCGCTCGGGCGATGTATTTACGAAATAGTGGATGGTAGAATTGTCCAAACACCGCTTTGTATAGGTGATTTGGCTGTTGTCCACAATCCCATTGGCGGGTAATTCCTCTGCCGTTACGATACGGCCACCAGCCCGGGTAAACGCCTGCAACAGTTCCTCGGTAGATTTAAGCATCATCTGACAGCCGGGATCAATCACATATTGATAGCTGCAATTTCCTATAACCAGTCTTCCGTTTTCTATTTTTCCGTGGCGCTCCATCAGCAATTCATCACCGAAATGGAAGCTGATATGCTTTGCTTCCAAAAGGTTCATAATTTCATACAGTCGCTGGTTTAAATCCCATATTTCCTTTTGGGAACTGCCGTCAAAAAGCGCCCAGGCTGTGGTTTGTGGATGGAGCAGCAGCACCTGAACCGGATTTTCTCCCTCTTGCAGGAGCATACCCACCCTGGACATGGCATCTACAAAACGGCGGTACTCCTCCCACCAGGGCTGCTGAATATACATTGCCGGGGGATAATCCCGTTTCCGAATACCCCGGATGGAATAGCCCTGCAGGTGGGGACACAGCAAATTGACGCCGTGAACCATTTGCCATTCGTACAGGCCCTTCAGCTCTGCAAAGCTCACATTATGTCCGCACAGCGCAAACGTCTCTGAAAGCACAGCTTTCTTTCCCAACTGCTGTGCCGCAGAGGTTAGCTGCATAATCGTTGTGGTGTTCCAAATATCTCTGCCCAGCCAGTCCATACCGGGAATATGAAAATACTCATAATTGGGCATACAAGCGCCGTGGGCAGTGATTTGGGGTTCCAAATGATCCTCATTGGTCAGATGTCCCGTCAGCTTTAAGCCCCGCTCATCACACCACATATAGATCTGCTTTGTGTAAGCCTCAACAAACAGCTCCGTTACCATCCTCCAGAACTTGACTCTGGTATTCTTATAGTCCCCCACAGGCAGAAACAGCTGTTCCAGGTATTCCAGAATATTTTCGCCATACCGCTCCTGATAGGCTTTTTCAAACACGAAGCTCCAGGGGATGCCGTTTCGGGAGATCTGAGGCTCATCGGTGAAAAAGCCTTCAATACGGTTGCCGTATTTCTCATAATAAGGCGCATAGGACACCTCAATAAACCTGGCCACCACTTTTTCATCCAAAGTATCCACATAAAACGGATTAATGTCGTAATAAAACCAGTGTCCGCCGCATTGACAGATCGCGGTTTCCGGATGGCTGGGGGTGTCCTCCATTCGCAGATACTTCTGCTGGTATTCAACGCCCAGACCGTTGACTGCGCCGTCGCCAAAGCCACTGGGCCAACCGTTTTCGTCGTATGCCCAGGCAAGCATTCCCAACCTTTCGGCAGCTTCCACAGCGGCCGTCACATTGTCAAACCACTCCTGCCCCATATAGGCTGTTTGCAGACCACCCCGGGCGTGCATAAAGAATCCACCCAAGCCGGCTTTATCCATTTGTCCAATTTGCCCACGGGTCTGCTCCGTCTCCAGCTTTTCATTCCAGCTCCAAAAAGGAATGGGACGATATTTTGAGGCAATATTTTTGATATCCATACCGGTCTTCCTTTCCGAGATCCGCAAAAACCGTGGGTTTAAGGAAATGATGATTAAATCGGCAAGAGCAGGCAGCGAGAGATTTTGTCTCAAATTTTGTGTTAAAAACCGCAGGAATACTGTATGTATTTCAAGGTTTTTATAAGCAAAAGTTGGGGCAAAAGATCCGCTAACTGCCGAAGACAATTTAATTATTATTTCCTTCAGCTCTGCCAATATTGTACACAGATTGAATTTGCAGCTGATCTCTTAACACCGCAGCGCTGTAGCTTGTCTTTGCAAACACAGTTACAGGGGCGGGGCTTGTTACATCCACATAGTTATCAGACAGTACCACATCTGCTTCTTTGAAATCAATTTCCACATACTTTGCAAAGGAGCTTGCAGACACCGTGATCTCCACGCCGTCGGCGCGATCCTGGATCTCCACCTGGATATGGGGCTCTTTCCACGCAAAGTCCTTGGGAAGCACAAACAGAAGGGTTTGTCGCATCAGGAATTTCCCTTCATTATTATACACATCCGCATAGAAAAAGCAAGCCTCAGGTGATGTCATTGCGGCATCCGATACAGTGAGCCCATACAGCAGCCTCTGGAAAATATATAACCGCTTACGGCGGCGTCCCAACATTAAGCCGCCCACCGGGGAAATCCGGTGGGCGGCTTAGCTTTATTTGACAGTCAATTTGACGATGTCGGTATAGATTACATTGCCAGCGGAATCTGTGATCTTACAGCGGTACTGATAACCGTTTTTGGATGTAGTGGCGGACACGGACAAGGTCTTTGTCTTACTGCCGGTGGCGGAGGTATTCTTCCAGCTGCCGCTGGAGGAGGTACGGTACTGCCACTGGTAGGTCAGACCGTTGCCGGTAGCGGAGACGGTGAACTTGGCGGTTGCGCCCGCCTTCACGGTCTTGTTTGCCGGTTGAGTCTTGATACCCAGTACATACAGATTCACTACATCGGTGTAGATCACATTGCCGGCAGAATCGGTGATCTTACAACGGTACTGATAGCCG
>CAZLLC010000074.1:0-5681 GCA_964560245.1 uncultured Oscillospiraceae bacterium
CCCCTGAAAGATCAGGGGTGGGATACAAAGTATTCCACGGTTCCACCCTGGTTACAGCCTGAGGCTGTCACTCATTGGCGCTTTAACGGGCGCACCCGACCGGCTATTTCCAACCGGCGGCTCAGAAGTGGTGTGCAGCCTTGCGGGGGTACAGAATCCTTGCACCAAGGTGGATTCCTCTCTGTGTATCTTGCAAAGCGCATAAGTCTTCGTCAAAGCCTTTTACAGGCAAAATATAGCACATTTTTTACCCCCTGTCAATGGGCGCAAAGCCCCCAAAGACACAAAAGACTTGATTTTTTCAAATTATATGTTATACTTTCCCTAATCCGTATACTGGATAAAGTTGGTAAAATTACCATTTTTTCTGTATATTCACAACTGAAAAGTGGGAAAGGAGATTTGTTGATGCCAAAGCTCAAGAAGAAGTCACGCACCACAAAGTACCTGATACCTCTGATCGTTAGTGCGGCGGTACTTATTGTGATTGTGGGTGGTGTGGTAGCATTGCAGCTTGCTTTTCCGGCGCATGCCTACACCATTATTGACGAAAACCGGATTCGGAACGTGCAGACCCGCACAGAAGATCTGAGCCAGATCCTGCTGGAATCCGGAACCTTTCTTTCGGCAAATGACACCTATACTTTGGAAGAAACTGACGAAGAAACCATCATCACTGTGCAAAGAGCGATGTCTGTGACCGTCAGGGTAAAAAATGAAAAGCAGACAGTATACTCTATGGGTGAAACGGTGGCGCAGCTGCTGGAGCGGCTGGAGATCTCAACGGAAGAACCCTGGGAGGTATCTGTTCCTTTGGAGGATCAGGTATACGACGGAATGACCATCGGTCTGGACTATGTGGAAAGGACCACCAATTCTGTGGTCTGCCCTATGATGTACAGCACCGTCTATTGCTATGACCCCAGCCTTCCGGAAGGAGAGGAGGAGCTGCTGTGTGCCGGTGTTTGCGGTATGCAGGAGACCGTCACCACCACCATCGTGGTCAATGGCTCTCAGGAGAGTATGACCGCAACGGAAAGTGTGGAGCTGGAAGCCCCTGTCCATCAGGTGGTGGCTGTGGGCACCGGTGAAAGCGTGGGCGAGCCCCGGAAATACCCGCTGTTCGGCGACAAAGTCATCGTCACTGCTGAGGGTAAATACCTGTACTATTCCCATGTGGAAACCTTTCAGGCAACCGGCTACACCTCCTGGATCGCGGATGTGACCGGTACAACAGCCTGCGGTACACCTGCCCGTGTGGGCGCTGTGGCAGTGGATCCCAAGGTGATCCCATATTTCACCAAAATGTATATCGTATCCCAAGACGGTGTATATGTATACGGTGAAGCCTCTGCGGAGGACTGCGGCGGTGCTATCAAGGGCAAGATCATTGACCTGTTTTTCGATACGGAAGCAGAATGCTGGCAATTCGGCCGGCGGAACATATCGGTTTATTTCCTGACGGATGAACCTGCTTAATATGTTTAATTTAAGACCTTGTGTCATCCTGAGCGTAGCGAAGCGAAGTCGAAGGATCTTCGCAGTATCGATGATGTGTAGATTCTTCGCTTGCGCTCAGAATGACATCGTTTTCGGGAAGTGTAATATTTGCCGAATTACATTGGTTGCAAAACCGCCTTTTTGCTGTTATAATGGCAGCAGAAAGGCGGATTTTTTATGATCGATGTATGTAACGCGCAAGTAATGAAGCCCTTGCTTGAAAAGCACGGCTTCCATTTTTCAAAGGCAAAAGGACAGAATTTCCTTACGGCCAGTTGGGTGCCCGAGCAGATCGCAGAGCGCTCCGGTGTGGATCAGAATACCGGCGTTTTGGAGATCGGTCCGGGCATTGGCCCGCTGACACAGCAGCTTGCATTGCACGCCGGTAAGGTCTGCGCCGTAGAGCTGGATCAGCGACTGGCGCCCATTTTGGCAGAAACTGTGGGCGAATTTGAGAATTTGGAGATCCTTTGGGGCGATATTCTCAAGCAGGATATTCCGGCATTGGTGCAGGAGCAGTTTTCCGGTCTGCGCCCGGTGGCATGCGCCAATTTGCCCTATTATATCACGTCACCCATTTTGTCAGCGCTGCTGGAAGCAGGCTGTTTTGATGCGGTGACGGTCATGGTGCAGAAGGAAGTGGCACAGCGGATCGCTGCCAAGCCCGGCACGGCGGATTACAGTGCCTTTACGGTATTCTGCCAGTTTTATGCCCAGCCGGAGCTGCTTTTTGATGTGCCTGCCCATTGCTTTATGCCCCAGCCCAAAGTCACCTCTGCGGTTATCTCTCTGAAGGTGCGTAAGGAGCTGCCCTGGGATATTCAGGATCGGGCGCTGTTTTTCCGTGTGGTCCGCGCCAGCTTTGCTATGCGGCGGAAGACTTTGCATAACGGCTTGGCGGCAGGCTTTCCGGAATTGGGCAAAGCCGGCGCAAAAGAAGTATTGGCAGCCTGCGGTATGCCGGAAAATGTCCGCGGCGAGACCCTGGGCATCGAAGAATTTGCGACCATTGCCAATGAGATATATGAAAGAAAGGAACATCCAAAGGCTCCCCTTTGAGGGGAGCTGTCGAGCGAAGCGAGACTGAGGGGTGTAGAAGACAGGAGAAAACAATGATCGAATTTTTATTTTTGGATTTAGACGATACCATTTTGGATTTTCATAAAGCGGAGCATATTGCCCTTGAAAAGACCTTCCGGTTCTTTGGTTTAGAGCCGGATGAGGCGGTGATGGCACTGTACAGCCGCATCAACCGGGAGCATTGGCAGCGGTTGGAGCGGAAGGAGCTGACCCGGGAGCAGGTGCTGGTGGGTCGTTTTGCGGTGCTTTTCCAGCAGTGCGGCATTGAAGCGGAAGCGGAGCAGGTGGCGCGCAAGTATGAGGATATGCTTTCTATCGGTCATTACTTTTTGCCCGGCGCGGAGGAAGCGGTGAAAAGCCTTTCGAAAAAGTACAAGCTTTATCTTGCCAGCAACGGCACGGCAAAGGTACAGGCAGGCAGATTGGCAAGTGCGGACATCAGCAAATATTTTCAGGAGATCTTCGTTTCTCAGGAAATGGGTGCCGATAAGCCGGACAAGGTGTATTTCGACCGCTGCGCCGCAAAGATCCCCGGCTTTGACCCGGCAAAAGCGATGATGGTAGGCGACAGCCTGACCTCTGATATTCAGGGTGGCATCAACGCCGGAATGAAGACCGTGTGGGTCAACGGCCGTAATTACCCCCGCCCGGAGGATATTATACCGGACTATGAGATCCAGTCCCTCTCCCAGCTGGAACAGCTTTTGGAGCAGCTTCGGTAGTACCCTGTAACAACTAAAACTATATGATTTCAGACGCAGAAACGACAACGGATGTCGTCCTGAGCGAAGCGAAGCGGAGTCGAAGGATCTACGCACTATGATTTACATTGGTACTTGGCGAACTGCGAAGATCCCTCCACTCGCTGACACTCGGTCGGGATGACACGGAGGTAAATTTTAAGATGTTACTACGTAGTAGGGCCGATTCACGAATCGCCCGGAAGACCTGATCCTATGATGATCGTTATTGCAAGCCCCAAAACCGTGGAAATCTAAAAAATCAGAATGTTCTGAAAAAAGACATTGGTCAATATACAGGAGGCAATTTTATGATCAAGAAAAAACTATGGAAGCTTTTGCCTTCCGTCGCTCTGTGCATCACACTGACGGCAGTGTGCCTGTGCAATCTGCCCGTCAACACGCAGGCAACAGAAGGTGATCTTACCTTTTCCCTTAATAGCGATGGAGAAGGTTATACAGTAAAAAGCTGTAATCCTTTTTACTCCGGTAATCTCATTATTCCGTCAACATATAATGGGAAACCGGTTACCGGGATCGGTGCATCTGCACTTAAGGATATTCCTGTGACTGGTGTATATATTCCGGACAGTGTTATAAGTATTGGGAACTCTGCATTTTCTGGTTGCTACTTACTTCAGTATATAAATATACCGGACGGTGTTACAAGCATTGGTAGCTCTGTATTCAGTGGATGCAGAGCGCTAACTGATATATCTATTCCGGATAGTGTTACAAGCATTGGCAGCTGTGCATTTGACGGATGTTGCAGTTTGGCAAGTATTACGATTCCGGACAGTGTTACCAGTATTGGAGCATCTGCATTCAAAGGGTGCAGGAGTTTAAAGAATATAACCATTCCGTTTCTGGGGTCAAACTGTAAATCACGATCTCCTTTTGGTTACATTTTTGGAACAGTCAATTATGATGGCGCAACGGGAATATTACAGTATTACTACGATTCGGCTACATATGATATCTATTATATTCCCCAAAACCTTAAATCCGTAACTGTGACTGGTGGTGAGATTTTTTACGGCGCATTTTCTAACTGTGAAATGATAACGAGTATTACCATCGGTGACAGTGTTAAAGGTATCGGAGGCAGAGCGTTTTATGGTTGTAGCAGTTTGACCGGTATTACCATCCCGAATGGTGTTACCAGTATTGGAGAGTGTGCGTTCTATAATTGTAAAAGTTTAAGTAGTGTTACCATTCCGGATAGCGTCATCGGCATTGGCAATTCTGCATTCGAGAATTGTAGCAGTTTGACCGGGATCGTCATTCCAAACAGTGTCACAAGTGTTGGCGATACTGCGTTTAGAAATTGCAGCAATTTAAACAGTGTGACTGTCGGTGATCGTGTCACCAGTATTGGGTATCAGGCGTTCTATAATTGCAGTAGTCTGACCAGCGTGTATATTACGGATATTGCTGCTTGGTGTAATGTTGATTTCGACTATGCCTTATCTAATCCGTTATATTATGCGGATAACTTTTATCTGAATGGGGAATTGGTTACTGAGTTGGAAATACCAGTTGGTGTTACCAACATTAACACATGTGCGTTTTATAACTACGGAAATCTGATCGCTGTTACCATTCCGGAAACAGTTACCTATATAGGAAACGCATTTTATCAATGCTGCAATTTGGAAACCATCCGTTTTTACGGTGATGCGCCCATAATAGCACAATCTGCATTTGCTGGCGTAACAGCCACTGCATATTATTTGATTCATAAAAGCACCTGGACAGCCGATCTGTTGCAAAATTACGGCGGAACGATTACCTGGCAATCTTACTGTATTCACCAGTATACGCCTGCAGTAACACCCCCATCTTGTACGGCTGGTGGTTACACAACTTATACCTGTACATTTTGCGGTGACGGCTACATTACAGAGGAAACAGAAGCAACCGGACACAGAACCGTTGTCGATAGGACAGTTGCGCCTACTTGTACCGAAACCGGTCTAACGGAAGGCAATCACTGCAGCATATGCAATGCGGTTTTGTTGGCACAGGAAGTGATCCCAGCATTAGGCCACAGTGTTGTAATTGATGAAGCGGTTGCGCCCTCTTGCACAGAAACCGGTCTGACGGAGGGCAATCACTGCAGTGTATGTGATACAGTACTGTTGGCGCAGGAAGTGATTCCTGCATTAGGACACAGTGTTGTGATTGATGCCGCGGTTGTGCCTACTTGCACCGAAACCGGTCTAACGGAAGGGAATCACTGCAGCATATGCAATACGGTTTTGTTGGCGCAGGAAGTGATTCCTGCATTAGGACACAGTGTTGTAATTGATGCCGCGGTTGTGCCTACTTGCACCGAAACCGGTCTAACGGAAGGGAATC
>CAZLLC010000074.1:5781-8005 GCA_964560245.1 uncultured Oscillospiraceae bacterium
ACTGCAGCATATGCAATGCGGTTTTGTTGGCGAAGGAAGTGATTCCTGCATTAGGCCACAGTGTTGTAATTGATGAAGCGGTTGCGCCTACTTGCACCGAAACCGGTCTGACAGAAGGCAATCACTGCAGTGCGTGTAATACAGTGCTGTTAGAGCAGGAGGTAATTCCCGCATTAGGACACAAATATGAAAGTGTGATCACGCCACCTACCTGTATGGATGCGGGATATACCACCTATACCTGTCCTGCCTGCGGTGACTACTATGTAAAGGACTACACGAGTGCATTGGGGCACAGTTATAGCTTTGCGGTGACTGCGCCGACTTGTACGACCACTGGCTATACCACATATACTTGCTCGGTATGTGATGAGCACTATGTAGCAGATTATGTAAAAGCTTTTGGTCACAGCTATGAAGCTGTTGTAACAGCGCCAACCTGTGCCGAAGGCGGCTATACTACCTATGTCTGTACTGCTTGCAGTTATAGCTATGTGTCTGATTATACAAAAGCCTTTGGACATACATATGAAACGGTTTTAACCGCACCGACCTGTACGGATGGTGGTTGCACTACATATACCTGTGCTATATGTGCTGACAGCTATATTGCAAATAAAACGGAGGCTTTAGGACACAGGGTTTCGGGTGGTGTCTGCACCGCTTGCAAAAAAGTGCTTATCAAGATTACAACCCAGCCGGTGAGCAAAGCGGTGAAGGACGGCGCAACAGCTAAATTCACAGTCAAGGCTACCGGAAACGGCCTTAAATATCAGTGGCAGTATCGCACATCTTCCTCCGGCGGTTGGAAAAATGCTTCTGCTACAGGCAACAAGACAAAAACCCTGTCTGTAGCCGCTACAGCAGCAAAGCACGGCTATCAGTACCGCTGCAAGGTCACGGATACCGCAGGCAACACAGTCTATACAAGTGTTGTAACACTGAATGTGCTGGGCATCAAGACCCAACCGGTGGATAAAACGGTTAAGGACGGTGTAACAGCCAAGTTTACAGTTGCCGCGGTTGGCGACGGTCTGACCTACCAGTGGCAGTACAGAACATCCTCCTCCGGAAGCTGGAAGAATGCTTCTGCTACCGGCAACAAGACAAAAACCCTGTCTGTAGCCGCTACAGTAGCAAAGCACGGCTATCAGTACCGTTGTAAGATCACGGATACCGCAGGCAACACAGTCTATACCAGTGTTGTGAACCTGTATGTACTGGGCATCAAGACCCAACCGGTAAATAAGACCGTGAAGGCTGGCGCAACCGCCAAGTTTACCGTTGCTGCGGTTGGCGACGGCCTGACCTACCAGTGGCAGTACCGCACATCCTCCTCCGGCAGTTGGAAGAACGCCTCTGCTACAGGCAATAAAACAAAGACTCTGTCCGTCGCCGCTACGGTTGCAAAGCACGGCTATCAGTACCGGTGTAAGGTGACCGACAGCGCAGGCAATGTGGTTTATACCGATGTGGTGGATCTGTATGTTTTGGGTATCAAGGCCCAGCCGGTGGATAAGGCGGTTAAGGCGGGCGCAACTGCCAAGCTTACTGTGTCCGCTGTGGGCGACGGTCTGACCTATCAGTGGCAGTACCGTACATCTTCCTCCGGCAGCTGGAAAAATGCTTCTGCTACCGGCAATAAGACAAAGACCCTGTCCGTTGCCGCTACGGTTGCAAAGCACGGCTATCAGTACCGGTGTAAGATTACGGACAGTGCAGGCAATGTGGTTTATACCAAGGTCGTGAACCTGTATGTACTGGGCATCAAGACCCAGCCGGTAAGTAAGACTGTCAAGGCTGGCGCAACTGCGAAATTCACAGTGGTGGCAGTAGGCAAGGGACTTACCTATCAGTGGCAGTATCGCACTTCCTCCAGCGGCAGCTGGAAGAATGTGTCCACCGCCAGCGGCAAGACTGCCAACTATTCCCTGACTGTAGCCGCACGCCACAATGGCTACCAGTACCGCTGTAAGATCGTCGACTCCGCCGGAAATGTGATCTATACCAGCATCGTCAAATTGACTGTCAAATAACAACAAAGGGACCGTCTCAGCTGTTTGAGACGGTCCCTGATTATGTGGAGCACCAAAGCTCCCCTTTGAGGGGAGCTGTCATATTGCCGACATTAGGCAATATGACTGAGGGGTGGAAAACTACCACAAAACGACTTTTTCACCCTTCCGACCTCGCTTCGCTCGGTCACCTCCCCTGCAGGGGAGGC
>CAZLLC010000075.1:0-7962 GCA_964560245.1 uncultured Oscillospiraceae bacterium
AGCATTACTGGACGCAGCTGGATATTGTCTTGTTTTTAACGCATATCAGTATTAGCTTTAACAAGGGACTACCAGTAATTATTTAAAGAAAGCCCTTTTGCATCACTGATAATTGTCCGGTATCAATTTTAGAGGGCGTCTCGAAACGAGACGCCCTCTGATTTATATTTGCTTGTACATTGCGCCGGCATCGTCCTTGCGGACATTGTCGGCAACCTGAACCACTTCCACTGCTACGGTTCGCTCGCCCAGGGTGATCTCAATACGGTCACCGGGTTTTACTTCGTAGCTGGCCTTGGCAACCTTGCCGTTGACACTGATGCGGCCGTGATCACAGGCCTCATTTGCAACGGTACGCCGCTTGATCAGCCGGGAAACCTTCAGGTACTTATCCAGACGCATCTTACTTCGCGATGATGTCCTTCAGGGTCTTGCTGGCCTTGAAAGCGGGCAGCTTGGTAGCGGGGATCTGGATGGTTTCCTTAGTACGGGGGTTGCGGCCCACACGGGCTTCACGGGACTTGACTTCGAAGATGCCGAAACCGGAAACATTAACCTTGTCGCCCTTAACCAGGCTCTCGGTGATGCTCTCGATGGTAGCGTTAACGACGCACTCTGCGTCCTTCTTGGTCAGGCCGGCCTTTGCGGCAACAGCTGCGATGAGTTCAGTTTTATTCATAATTATTAACCTCTTTCCCAAAATTTTGGTAATTTTACATTAACACACTTTTTAAAAAATTGCAAGTGTTTTTGACAATTTTTAGGCTATTTTTAGATATTTTTCAGACAATTACTACATAGTGCCTCTAAAAAACGGTTTTTAGGGGTGCTATAGCTTTAACAGCTTTGCGATCTTATCGCCCTTGGGCAGCAGCAGGCAATCGTCCTTTGTGATGGCCTTGGTGAGTACTACCATCACGAAATATACCACCACGCCTACCACGATGGGCACGCCGCACAGCAAAAAGTTGCTGGTGATATGCGCCAAATTCACCATACCCCAATAGCAGCCGTACACCACTGCGCCCATCACGATGGCGGCAATGGCAGGCTTCATCGTGTTTGCCAGCAGCGCCGGTCTTTGGGGCACCATGGTGCGGATGCAGATCAGATTCAGGATCACGATGCACAGGTAGCAAAGCAAGGAGCACACGGGCACAGCCAAAATGCCCAACGCCGGGTTGCCGGTGAGGATATACAGCGCGACCAGCTTCACCAGACCGCAGCTTAAGGTGTTGATCACCGGAATATGGGATTTGCCGTGGGACTGCAGCAGCACATTGGTAAACATTACCATAGAATACAGAAACGATGCCGCGCCCATTACAGTCATCATCTGGGTGGCAAGGGTCAGCTTCCCGTCGGCATAGCCGCCCAGCAGACCCATAATCGGACCTGCCAGTACCGCAAGACCCACCGCACAGGGCGCTGCCAGCAGACCGGTGATCCGGGCTGCCGACTCCTCTGTAGCCCGGACACCTTTATGATCCCCCAGGGTCAGGCAGGCGGTGATCGCCGGCAGGACACTGGTATTGATGGGGATTATAAAGGAGGCAGGCATATTGAAAATGGTATAGCAGAAATTATAGATGCCCTTTAAGCTGGAAGCCATCAGCGAATACAGATTGCTGTCCGTATATTCCGGCAGCTTCTGCACTTCTTCCTTCAAAGAAGGGATCAGCGCCCCCTGATACTGTCCGGTGCTGAGCAGATGCTCGATCCTTCCCATATAGATGCCGATCTCCAGCACGTTCAGCAGCTGCAGTCCGGCAGAGCCGACGGTAATAGGAATAGCAATTGCCAGCAGCCGCCCGGCAGTTTTTTGGAAGGAATCCACCGACTCGGCAGAAACCTCCAACGCCTCGTAGGCAGGACGGAAACGCCCCCGCAGATAGATAGCAGACAGCAGGCAGCTGACCGTCACGCCCAGGATCGCACCGCCGGCAGCCAGGGAAACACTGTGGGTGGTCCTCATAATGGCATAGGCGGCAGAAAGACCCACGATCAGCTTACAGGCCGCCTCCAGCACCTGACTGACGGAGGTGGGGGTCATATTGCCCTGACCCTGGAAAAAGCCCCGGTAGGAGGACAAAAAGCCCATCAGGAGCGCACAGGGTGCCAGACTCAAAATGGCTACCCAGGCATCAGCCTGACCCATTTTTTCTGCCAGCCACTGGCAGAAAACAGACATAAACAGGGTGCATACAATACCCAGGCTCAAATACAGTGTCCGGGCGACCTTGTAGATCTGCCGCACCCGGTTGTATTGCCCCAAAGAGTGCGCCTGACTGATCATCCGGCTCATTGCGATAGGAAGTCCGGCGGTGGAGATGGTCAGCAGCAGGGTGTAGATCTCATAGGCGGTGTTAAAGTAGCTGTAGCCCACATCACCGATGATGGATTTTAAGGGGATCTTATAGACCGCGCCGATCACCTTGACGATGGCCACCGCTATCGCCAGCAAGGCAGCGCCTTGCAGGAAGTTTTGCTTCTTAGGAGAATTTGACATTGCTTACTCCTTTCCGTCGAACAAAACAGACATCCCGTAGCCGGTCAGCTCTTCCACAGCCCTCTGCAGGTCGATGGTGGGGAACTTACCGTTCTGATACAGGATCTTACCCCGCACCATCGTCATTGCCACATCCCCGCCCTTGGCGCTGAACACCAGTCCGTTCATTACATTATGGCAGGGGATCAGATGGGGCGCGGAGAAATCCACCAAAACGATGTCCGCATCCATACCGGGTTTGAGCATACCGCACTGCGCACTCCGGCTCTGTGCCTGCGCGCCGCATACGGTTGCCATCATCAGCACCGCAGGAGCCGGCATAGCCGCGGGATCGCATAAGCGTGTCCGCTCTGCCATAGCCGTTGCCCGCATCACTTCAAAAAGATCCAGATTGCCGCATTCCAGCGCACCGCCTGTACCCAGCGCCACATTCATACCGCTTTTAACACAGGCGGAAACAGGGGTGGCGGCAATGCCCGACTTGGCATCGGCAATGGGCGTTGCTACAGCGGTAGCCTTCTTTTTGCCAAGGATCGCCCGATCCTCATCGCTTAAGGCGTTACAGCCGGCAGCGGAGGCAGGTACGTCAAAAAACCGGTGACAGTTCAAAAGCTCTCCGGAGCCTAAACCGGTTCGATCCATACATTCTTCTTCCTCAGCTTCCGTCTGGGCCAGATGGAGCTGAACGCCCAGTCCCTTTTCCCGGCAGAAGTCCGCAATGCCCTCCCACAGCAGGTAATTGCTGGTATAGGGGGCGTGAATACCGCCGTCGATCCGGATCCGGTCACCGTCATAGCCGTGCCATTTTTCCGTCAGGCGGCACAGCTCCTGACATTGCTCGTCGCTTTCAAAGTCAAATTCCTCTGTTTCGCTGATGTAGCGATAGGCAGACAGCGCAATATTGGCTTTAATGCCTGCGTCTGCCGCCGCCTGCGCGGTAGCATCGGGGAAATAGTACAGATCCGATACAGAGGTAACGCCAAAACGCAGACATTCGGCAATACCTAAATCTGCCGCAGCCCGGGCAACACGGCTGTTCATCCGGTCCTCCTTGTAAAGCTGGGCCTCCAAGGCCTCGCCCCGGTTCTCGTTATCCAGCAAATTCCGCAAAACCGTGGTTGCCAGATGGGTATGGCAGTTTATTAAACCGGGGATGGCCACCATACCGGTGCCGTCAATAATGGTTTGCGGCCGTTCTTCCGGGGCAGTTTGGGATATAAATTTGATTTTACCCGCTTCTATACCCAAATATGCGCCAAACAGCACATCCATTGCTTCATTCATCGTGACAACCGTCACATTGGAGATTAAAGTATCCAAAAATAACATTCCTTTCATCATAAGGCTCCCCTTGCAGGGGAGCTGGCAAAAATCGGCACTTCGAAACCGATTTTTGACTGAGGGGTTAGCGGAGTCATAAGTTAAAGCTTCCTTGAGACCTCTGCAAACCCCTCCACCCAGTGTGCGCACTGGGCACCTCCCCTACAGGGGAGGCAAGGCTTCTAACAATTGACACAGTTCCTGCTTTTGGGTCAGAACGCTGTCAAACTGGTCGATATACTGCTCCGGGAATTTGGGGTTATGAAACCGGACAAGCTTGCCGTCCGGCAAGTTCACCTTGGTCATACCGCCGCCGCCCAGAGAGATGATGGGGTGCAGCTCCTCCATCATATAGATATTATAAAGGCAGTCCCGGTTATCCCGGCTCCAGCCAATATTTTCATAATTTCCGGACATATATTTCTGCCGGTACAGATAATAGGGCTTGTATCCGGCTTTTGTAAGCTGCTGTGATGCGTACTGAAGCATCTGTCCTACAGCTTCCCGGTCAGGGAGCTGCTGCCGGTTTTCAAAAAGATCCGCCCCTTTTTTCAGCGCTAAGGTATGGACGGTGATATTTGCAGGCTTCAAGCCGATCAACTGATCCAAAGAGGACTTGAACCCTGACAGGGTATCCCGGGGCAGTCCGGCGATCAGATCCATATTGACGTCTTTAAACCCGGCGGACACCGCATCGTTATAAACCCGGTACACATCCTGGGCTGTGTGGGGTCTGCCGCAGGCCTGCAGCACCTCGTCCATCATCGTCTGAGGATTGATGCTGACCCGATCCGCTCCGTACTGCTTTATGATCTCAAATTTTTCCGGTGTCAGGGTATCCGGACGCCCGGCCTCCACTGTGAATTCAACGCACCGGCGCAGGTCTATATGCTCTTTCACCGCGCGAAGCATCGTCTTTAACTGCTCTGCCGATAAGGTCGTGGGCGTACCGCCGCCGATATAGACCGTGCGGACCGTTCTGCCCGCTTCCTTCAAAAGCTGCCCGGTCACCTGAATTTCCCGCAAAAGGGTCTGCAGGTACTGCTCCAGCAGCGCCGTTTTCTTGCCCACCGTCCGGCTGACAAAGCTGCAGTAGCTGCACCGGGTGGGGCAAAAAGGAATGCCGATATACAGGGAGATGTCCTGCTTTTCTGTAAGCTCCACTGCTTTTACTGAGGAGGCGGAGCAGTGAAGCGCCAGCTTGCGCCGCTGGGGTGTCACATAATATTCCTCCTGCAAAAGCAGGTCTGTTTCCTGAAGGGAGTGACCCTCCAAAAGATGCCTGGTGGACAGCTTGGTGGGGCGCACACCTGCCAGCGCGCCCCAGGCCGGATATTCCGGCAGGTGGGGAACAGCCGCGTCAAAATAGCTTTGCCGCAGGCAGCGGTAGAAGGTGGGGATGTCCTGATTGTCCGCAGGCAGCTGCCGGGTCCCTACAGTGGTTTTATCCCCCACTGTGATGGTGGTGGTAAAATACACCGTACCCTCTTGCTGACGGACATCGCTGACAGCACAGCCCGGGGCATCCACCCCAAAGAGCGCCTGCTGCAGCTGCTCCACCTGATACAGGCAGTTATGGCCTGTAAGTGTCAGTTCCATAGTATTACCTCATATAGGGATTATAGCGTTTTTCCGCTTCCAGGGTGGTCGCCCCGCCGTGACCGGGATAAACAGCAAGATCACCGGAAAGCGCCTTCAACCGCGCAAGGGAAGCCTGCAGCTGCTGCCAGCTGCCGCCGGGCAGATCCGTTCTGCCGCAGGAGCCGCAGAACAGGGTATCACCGGCAAAAAGCGATTCTTCGCACAGCAGGCACACCGAGCCGGGGGTATGACCCGGGGTGTGCAGCACCTTGATCCGCAGGCTTGCCAGCTCCAAAACGTCCCCCTCCTGATAGCTGCAGGTGTAGCACAAAGGGCCGGCGGTCATATTTTCCGGCATCGCGCAGTCTGCCGGGCAGATGTAAATATCGCAGTCGGTTTGGGCAAAAATCTCCCGAACCGCACCCACGTGGTCAAAATGTCCGTGGGTCAGCAAAATGGCACACACAGTCTTTCCCAGTGCGTTTACCGCGCCAAGAACGGTTTCCGGCTCGTAGCCCGGGTCGATGACGATACATTCCTGGCTGTCCGCGCCCCAAAGGATATAACAGTTGGTTTCATAGCTTCCAAGAATCAGCTGCTTGATATTCAACATTATTCTGTTCTCCTCATTTTCCAATGCCCTCTCCGTCGCCTGCGGCGCCACCTCTCCCAAAGGGAGAGGTCACGCTCTCCCTTTGGGAGAGCTGTCAGCGAAGCTGACTGAGAGGGTTTTCCTATTTGTCTTATCTTCTGGGGGTATCCATCAGCTGATCGGTATCCAGGATCAGGGTCACCGGACCGTCATTGACGGAAGCCACCTTCATATCAGCACCAAACTGACCGTGCTCCGGGGGATAGCCCAGATCTTCACAGCACTGCAGAAAATACTCGTACAGCCGGTTGCCCAGCTCAGGGTTTGCCGCATCGGTAAAGCTGGGACGGCGACCCTTGCGGCAGTTGCCGTACAAAGTGAACTGGCTCACCACCAGCACCTGTCCGGAAACATCTGCTAAAGACCGGTTCATTTTTCCGTTTTCGTCCTCAAAAACCCGGAGTCCCAGGGCTTTTTCTGCCAAATAGCGGCACTTTTCCTCATTATCTTCAGGACCTACACCCAGCAGGATCAGAAAACCCTGCCCGATTTTACCGACACAGTTTCCGTCGATCTCCACGGATGCGGATCTTACTCTTGTTAATACAGCTTTCATGTTTTCTCCTTTTTGTCGATATATTGCTGCGCAACTCGATATATTTGCTTCGCAAATTCGATATGCTGCTTCGCAGCTCGATATGTCGCCTGTCGGCGACGAGGTCGATATAAATCCCTCTCTCGCCCGCAGGCATATCGATCCGCGAAGCGGAATATCGTGCACGCAGTGCATATCGAAAATCCGTTTACGGATTTATATCGACGCACCCGAAGGGTGCTTAATTGTGTCCTCTGCGGGAACCAACCACATCACGAATATTCAGCAATCGGTTGCGGATGGCGTCCAGTTCCGATACGTTCTTTACTTCAAAGCGGACGGTAAAGGTGCTTCTGCCGCCGGGCAGATCCTTACCGGTCAGCTCCTTCACCCGCACACGGGCGGTGGTCATCGCCGTTGCCACATCCAGCAGCAGTCCGTCACGGGTGATGCAGTCCAGCTCCAGAGTGGTTTCAAAGGGCTGCTCATCCTGATTGGCCCAGCGGACCCGCACCCAACGGGCAGCCTGACTGGGCTCATCCCGGTGGATGGTATTGGGGCAGTCTGCCCGGTGGATGGAAACGCCGAAGCCCTTGGTAATAAAGCCGATAATGGCATCACCGGGCACCGGGGTGCAGCACCGGGAGAATTTGATCATACACGAGTCGATATCCTCCACGATGACGCCGTTGACCGCATGGCGGTTGATCCGGCTTTCTTCGGCGGCAGATTTCAGCGGATTGGCATTTTTATCCACAGTCTGCCGGGTGGCGCGAACGATTTCATCCCGGATGCGGCCCACGGCTTTGGTGGCAGTTAAGCCGCCGTAGCCAATGGCGGCGTACATATCATCCCAGTTGTCAAAGGACAGCTTTTTCAGAAGCTGCGGTTCCATTTCCGGATCAGAAAGCGCGGAAAGGGGCAGCAGCAGGCGGCGCATTTCAGCCTCAAAGCTGGACTTGCCGTGGGCAATATTTTCTTCCCGCTTCTCCTTCTTGAACCACTGCTTGATCTTGGTTCTTGCCTGATTGGATTTGCAGATATTCAGCCAGTCACGGCTGGGACCCTTGGCGCTTTTGGAGGTGATGATCTCCACCACGTCGCCGTTTTTCAGGGGGGTGTCAATGTTGCAGATCCGGTTATTGACCTTGGCGCCCACTAAGGCGTTGCCTACGCCGGAATGGATGGCGTACGCAAAGTCGATGGGCGTAGAGCCAAAGGGCAGAGATACGATCTTTCCTTTCGGGGTAAAGACAAATACCTCATCGTCAAACATATCGATCTTCAGAGAGCTGACATAGTCCTCCGCGTCTGTATCCTGCTGATTTTCCAACAGACGGCGCACCCACTCAAAATCCTTTTCGT
>CAZLLC010000076.1:0-7833 GCA_964560245.1 uncultured Oscillospiraceae bacterium
ATGAACGAGGCTCGCTACAGCCGTCTGACCCGCGAATTCCCCGAGCGTGCAACTGATCTGTTCGCTAAGAACGAAGCTGCCGCTAAGGAACGTTGGGAGCATCTGAACAAGCTGGTTGAGATGTATAAGGACTAATCCGTAATATATAGTTTTCCTGCCCCTGAAATTCAGGGGCAGGAATTTTTAAAGCCTGCCAAGATATACTCGGCAGGCTTTTTGATATTATGGAATAATTACAGTTTCATCAATGGGGCAGTCATAGCCTTCTGCAGCGGTGATATCAAATTCAGCATGTATACGGCTCAGCAAGTGCGGATCATTCATCATATCGGCAGCAGAGCCGGCAAGGACCTTAGCAGCATAAAGCATACCTTTATGAGCAATAGAGTTTTTGCCGATGGCAACATTTTGCCAGGAATGACCGGGAGAGCCGGAAACCCAGGTTACAGCGGTAAACTGCGCCGTTGGAGTCAGCCAACTTACATCACCTACATCCGTAGAACCGGGGGTAAAAGAGCAGGAGGGAGCGTAGGGGATCATAAAATCATTCAGTGCCCGACTGCCTTTATCAGTTTGCTGAGAAATGTGCATTTGCAGCATAGGATCCTCTGCTGTGCGTTGTCCGGGTAGTTTAGAAGAAGTGAAGGTTGACTTCAGCTTCTGCGCAAAAACCCACTCACAGTCTGTGTAGGCGGGCAGGGGAGACTGCTGCATATTTTGATAGATCACCTGCTCCATCACAGTGTTTGACAAAGTGTTGGATGTGCCGTCTATTTGTCGCCAGGAAACGTCTGTATCTGTCATTAGCGCAGCACCCTGTGCGATTTTGTGAACCCGTGCAAGAAGCTCTTTCGCCTGTCTGACGTTTCTTCCACGTATCATATAGATCAGCTTTGCCTTAGATTGCACCACATTGGGAGATAAACCGCCTGCATCAGAATAGGAGTAATGAACAGAGCAGTCCTTATCCATATGTTCCCGAAGAAATTGCACGCCAATATTCATCAGCTCAGCGGCATCCAGCGCGGACCGTCCGTTTTCCGGGTCTCCCGCGGCGTGGGCAGAAATACCGGTGAAGCTGTACTCCATCTGAATGCAGGCCGCACAGGTGCCTGTGGTAACCTCATTGACATCACCGGGATGCCAGCATAGAGCCGCATCCAGATCCCGGAACATCCCGTCCCGTGCCATAAAGGTCTTGCCGGCACAGCCTTCTTCACCGGGACAGCCGTAAAAAATAACAGTGCCGGAAAGTAAGCCTTGTTCTATTGCTTCTTTAACGGCAATCGCCGCACCCAATGAAGCAGCGCCCAACAAATTGTGTCCGCAGCCGTGACCGTTTCCACCGTCACACAGGGGCGTTTTTTCGCTGGTATTTGCTGCCTGTGAAAGACCGGAAAGGGCGTCATATTCACCTAAAATGCCGATCACAGGTTTTCCTTGACCGAACTTTCCTAAAAATGCGGTGGGAATTCCTGCCGCGCAGGTTTCTACATTGAATCCCTGTTCTGTCAGGACACGGATGTATTCCTGAGCAGAGAGATTTTCTTCCATAGAAAGCTCGGCAAATTCCCAAATTTTATCGCTGAGTCCCGTGAGCATTGGCCCGTGTGCTTCTATGGCATTATAAAGAAACTTCTTTTCCATTTTTACAGTACCTTCCGCAGAAAATCCTGCAGACGGGGATGTGTGGGATTATGAAACAGCTCTTGAGGCGGACCTTGCTCCAAAATGTTGCCGTCTGCAATGAAAAGCACACGGTCAGAAATCTCTTCAGCAAACCGCATTTCGTGGGTAACTATAATGCTGGTCATACCGGTGCTGACCAGTCCCTTAATTACATCCAATACTTCTCCAACCATTTCCGGATCCAATGCGGAAGTCGGTTCGTCGAAGAGCATAACATCAGGCTCCATAGCCAATGCACGTACAATTGCCAAACGCTGCTTTTGCCCGCCCGACAGATTACCGGGCATTTCGTACAGTTTTTCGATCAAACCAACACGGTTGAGCAGCTCTTTGGCTAACTCGCTCGCTTCCGCGGCTGTCTTGTTTTTCAGCATCTTTGGCGCCAAGGTGATGTTTTCTTCCACTGTAAGGTGGGGAAATACATTAAACTGCTGGAATACCATTCCCATCTTTTGACGGTGCTTGTCGATATTAACTTTTTTACCTGTAATTTCTTCACCCTCAAAGAAAATTTGTCCCTTTTCGGGTTTTTCAAGAAGATTCAGGCAGCGAAGAAATGTACTTTTACCGCCACCGGAGGGACCAATTATGGATACGACCTCGCCTTTATGGATAACTTCGTTTACGCCGGTCAAAACGTGAAGATCTCCGAAGCTTTTGTGTAAGTCAACTGTTTTTATCATTTCCATTACAGCTCCACCTCCATCTTGTTCGCGGTTTTTCTATGCTTCCAGCGCTTATGGTTTTTATATGCTTTGTCACCGGACATTCTCTTTTCAAACAGGCCAACAAGCTTGCTCAGAGGATAAGTCATACACAGATAGATCATACCAACAATGATCAGGGATTCCAATTGAAGATATGTGGCACCGGCGACACTCTTATGCGCTGTCATAATATCACCAAGGAAGAATGTGGATGCCAAAGAAGTTTCTTTCAGAATCATAATAAACTCATTACCTAATGCAGGTAAAATGTTTTTGATCGCCTGGGGAAGAACGATCTTCATCATCGTTTGACCGCTGCTAAGACCAAGGCTTCGTGCAGCTTCAGTTTGTCCTTTATCAACAGCCTGTATGCCGCTTCGAATGACCTCAGAAACATAGGCAGCGGAGTTTACACACAATGCAATAGCGACCCACATAAAGCTTGAGAAGTCCAGCAGGGGAAATATCTCAGGCAATACGAAATAGAAGATATAGATCTGAAGCAAAATGGGAGTGCCGCGAATCACTTCGATGTAAACCGTCGCGATAAACCGAATGAGTTTAAACCTGGACATTTTCAGCAGTGCAACCATTGCACCGAGTACAACACCCAATACAACGGCGATACACGTTAAGATTAAAGTGTTTTTAACACCTTCAAGAAGATAAATATGCCAATAATCCTTCAAAAGCATAATGATGTTTTCAAACATCTTATGAAAATCCATAATAATAACCTTCCTTGTAACATAACAGGGCCGACAGCAGAAAAGCTGTCGGTCCTGTGAAGTTATTGATTAACCTTCAGCAGAGGTTTCTTCTTCAATTGCCTCGGTGGTGTCTTCTGTGACATCAGACTCTTCAGCGGGCTCTTCTGTGACATCAGACTCTTCAGCGGGCTCTTCTGTGACATCAGACTCTTCAGCGGGCTCTTCATCATCAACAATGGGATTGCCCTCTGCGTCGTAGGTAACATCTACACCGGCAGTGTTAAGAGCTTCATCATACCAGGTCTCGTAGTAACCGGCGGCTTCAGCCTTAGCCAGGATCTCGTTGACCTTTTCTGTCAGTGCGTCAGCACCCATCTTCAGCAGAATGACGTTGTTCATTTCGGATTCGTCAACTTCAAACTGGAAGCCGGTCATAGCCACATCGTCGTTCTTGGCGATCAAAGCGTTTGCGTTACCGATAGCAACGGCCATAACATCAAAATCACCCTTCTTCAACTGCTGCAGACCAGTGTTGATGTCAGTATAAGTAATCAGGGTAGCATTGGGGAGCTGCTCAACAACCATCTGCTCCTGCAGGGAAGCAACCTGTGCGCCGACCTTCAGACCTTCAACATTTGCGGCATCCTTATAAATATCACCGTTGGAAGCCATCGTGATCAGAACCTGCTCGGTCTCGTTTTCACCAGCATAGTAGTAGTCGGACATATTGTAGTTAGCGGCGCGCTCTTCGGTAGCAGAGTAGCCGGAGATGGACATATCAACCTTGCCGCTTGCAACTGCCTGCTGGCAAGCATCGAAATCCATAGGCATAATTTCAAGTGTCAGACCCATTTCCTCAGCAATGTACTTTGCCAAAGAAACATCAAAGCCTACATACTGATCCTGACCGGACTTGGTGGGATCAACGAACTCCATAGGGGAGAAGTCGGGGGACAGGGAAACCTTCAGTACGCCTTCCGTGATCAGATCGTAGGAAGCGGTGTCGTCCGCGGCAGGTTCTGTGGTAGTGCTGTTGTCATTGTTGCTTCCACAGCCGGCAAGCATACCGACGACCATCAGAATGGCCAGTGTAAGAGCGAGTAACTTTTTCATTTTCATTTTCTCCTTTTTTTATCGCGCCGTGTGGCGTGTTTGATGGTTGTATTATACATCGTATAATATTCATTGTCTACTGGAGGTATATACAACATTTATAGATAAATCATTGCTTTTACCTGTGCAGTATTCATAAAAATATTCAATTTGAGTGCTAATATTTGAATATACATAAATAATATTCATTTTTGAGAAAGTATAAATATACAGAAATGATGAATATTTGAATAAAAAGAAAAGCTGACGAGTGCATCGTCAGCCTTTATATGGATTACTTGCCGGCAAGGGCTCTTTCCAGCCATACACAGCCCACATCCAGGGCATTATAAAGACCGGTTTTCTCGCTCTTCTTTAAAACGCGGTCGCGGCTTTTTGCGGAAGGATCGGTCAGCTGCAGCTGAACGGAAACTCTGGTGGCAATATCGATATCGTGCACCTTTTTGCTTTCAAGAACCTGAAGCATAATGATATGGGAATCAGCCATAGAGCCATAATAGATCAAATTGTCCTTGCGCATCAGTGGATGCCCCTTGTATGTCAGAACAGACTTTTCTTCAGACATTGAGAAACCTCCTTAAAATTAAAAATTGCGGGAGGCTTTTGGTGGCAAAAGCCTCCCGGACGGAATCAGATAAACAAATAGTTTTTAACCAGTGCTTGCAGAAGCTCGTCACGGTCCAGCTTGCAGATCTTGGACCGGGCGTTGTTATAGTTGGTGATATAGGTGGGGTCTTCTGTCAGCAGGTAGCCAACGATCTGATTAATGGGATTGTAGCCTTTTTCGTTCAGGGCGTCGAATACATCACGCAGCACCTGACGCATATGGTCTTTTTCGTCAATGGGAACTTGGAATTTTCTTGTTTTATCCGTCATGCAAACGACCTCCTTACTGATATTGTGTCTATTATATCCCATTTTTCATTTTGTGTAAAGTATTTTTTTATTATATTTTTTACCGAAGAACAGCGCCAAGCTTTTCGCTCAAGGCATTCAGAACATTTGTGATGACCTTTTCAGAGTCCTCATCGGTCAGTGTACGCTCGTCAGAACGCAGCTCCAGAGCGAATGCAAGGCTCTTCTTGCCCTCGGCAATACCGGCGCCGCGGTAGATGTCAAACAGGCGAACCTTCCGCAAAAGCTTACCTGCAGCGCTGCAGATTACATTCTCCACATCGGCAACTGTAACAGCTTCACTACACACAACGGCAATATCTCGGGATACGGTGGGATACTTGGGCAGGGGCACATAGGTAGGCTCCGGCATACGCAGATCAAACATCGCGGTGAAGTTGATCTCAGCGCAGTATACCTCACAGTCCATACCGTAATTCTTGGCAACCAGGGGATGGATCTGACCGATATAACCCAAGGTGATACCGTCAACAGAAACCTTGGCGCAGCGACCGGGATGATAGGAAGGATTGGTGCTGTCAGCCTCGTATACAGCCTTCTTGATTCTCAGACCTGTCATAATGGCGTCCAGTTCGCCTTTGAGGGTGAAGAAGTTTTCGCCGGCTCCATAGGTGCCCAAAACCAGCATCTTGGGCTCTTCAGGAAGCTTCTGACCGTCAACAGGCAGATAGATCTTTGCCATTTCATAAAGCTTGGCAGCTTTGTTGTGATAGGCGTTGTTTCTGCTCAGAATATCCAGCATAGAGGGCAATGCAATGGTACGCATAATGGAAGTATCCTCACCAAGAGGATTTTGAATCTTCATTGCGTTACGCAGAGGAGAATCTGCAGGCAGCCGGATCTGATCAAAAATGGCAGGGGAAACAAAAGAATAGGTGATGATTTCGCTATAACCCATACCACGGCACAATGTACCTGCTTTGTTTTCCATCAGCATAATGGGGGAGTAGCCGCCCTGTGTGGAGGTTTTGAAGGCAGTGGTGGGAATTTCATTGTAACCGTAGGAACGACCGATCTCCTCGGCAATGTCTGCCATCAGGTTCAGATCGGGGCGGAAAGAAGGTACTTTAATGGTATCGCCATCTACTTCAATTTCCAGCAGATTCAGATACTTGACCATTTCTTCCTTGGTAATATTTGTGCCCAACAGCTTATTGATCTTGTCAGGCTCCAGAGGAAGGGTCTTTTCCTGAGGAACATAGTGAATAATATCAATGGTGCCGTCCAGCACATCGCCGCATTCCAGCAGCTCCACAAGCTCACAGGCTCGCTGCACAGCCGGAACGGTCATCATCGGATCCAGGTTCTTTTCAAATTTGCCGGAGGCATCAGTACGCATACCCAAAGCCAAGGCGGTCTGACGGATGGAAGTACCGTTAAAGTTGGCGGATTCAAACACCACAGTGGTGGTATCATCCATAATTTCAGAGTTTTCGCCGCCCATAATGCCTGCCAGGCCAATGGCTCTGTCTTCATCGGCAATAACCAGCATACCGGGTTTGAGTTGACGCACATTGCCATCTAAGGTGGTTAGTGTTTCGCCTTCTTCCGCTTCACGGACAATGATCTTGCCGGAGGAAACATAGCGGTAGTCAAAGGCGTGCATGGGCTGACCGTATTCCAGCATTACATAGTTGGTGATGTCAACGATGTTATTGATAGGACGCACACCGTTGGCACGCAGCCGCTGACGCAGCCACTTGGGAGAAGGGGCGATCTTTACATTTGCAACCATTCGGGCGGTGTAGCGGTTGCACAGGTCTTCAGCAGGAACTTCCACATCCAAATGCTCAAAGATAGAGCCTGCATCACTGCCTTTTACCACCGGTTCGTGGTGCTTCATCTGCTTGCCAAAGGCCGCGGCGGATTCACGGGCCAAACCGATAATGGAGTAGCAGTCCGGACGGTTGTTGGTGATCTCAAATTCAACCACAGTATCATCATTGCCGATCACATCGTTAATGTCCTGACCAACGGTGCAATCTTCATCGTTTAAGATCCAAATGCCGTCAGCATAAGCGCCGGGCAGATCATTCTGGGTCAGACCCAGCTCAGCGAAAGAACACAGCATACCGTTGGACTTCTCACCGCGCAGCTTGCCCTTGGTAATGTGAATACCGCCGGGCAGCCAGGAATTGTGCAGAGCTGCGGGCACCAAATCACCTTCGTGAACGTTCTGGGCACCGGTAACGATCTGAACAGGCTCATCCTGTCCTACATCCACCTGACAGACCCACATATGGTCAGAGTTCTCGTGACGGACAATAGAAACGACCTTGCCAACTACTACATTTTTGATCTGGGCATCCATACGCTCCCAGGTTTCAACCTTCTGACCGAAAACAGTCAGGGTTTCAACATATTCTTTATCGGAAATGTGGGATAAATCCACAAATTCTTCATTGATCCATTTTCTGTTAAGCTGCATAATTTATCCCTCCTTAGAATTGATTGAGGAACCGTACATCGTTATCGAAAATAAGACGCAGGTCTGTGATCTTCAACCGGCCCATGGCGGTACGCTCCAAGCCGATACCGAAAGCAAAACCGGAATACTTGTCCGGATCGATGCCGCAGTTACGCAGAACCTCCGGGTGGACCATACCGGCGCCAAGCAGCTCGATCCAGCCTTCACCGTGGCAGGTGGAGCAGACCTGACCGTCTACTTCGCCGGTGCCGTGGCACTTATGACACTGCAT
>CAZLLC010000077.1:0-7806 GCA_964560245.1 uncultured Oscillospiraceae bacterium
GTAGAGCTGGCGCAGTATAAGTATTTGCTGCCCCGGCTGTCCGGTATGGGCAAGAGCCTGTCAAGACAGGGCGGCGGCATCGGCACCCGGGGTCCCGGTGAGACCAAGCTGGAATCAGACCGCCGTCACATCCGAGAGCGCATCAGCCGCTTGCAAAACGAGCTGGAGCAGGTGCGTCAGGTTCGGGCGGTACAGCGGCAGCGGCGGATGAAAAATTCTGTGCCGGTGGTGGCCCTGGTGGGCTATACCAATGCCGGTAAATCCACCATTTTAAACAAGCTGACCGATGCGGGCATTCCTGCCAACAACCGTCTTTTCGATACGCTGGATACCACCTCCCGGCAGCTTACCGTTTCTGATAATTTAGATGTTGTGCTGTCTGACACCGTTGGTTTTATCGCAAAGCTGCCCCACCATTTGGTGGATGCGTTTCAGGCAACCTTGGAAGAACTGGAATATGCCGATCTGTTGCTGCACGTTATCGATTCCTCCGATCCCAACCGGCAGGAGCATATCGAAGTGGTGGAGAAGCTGATCCAAAAGCTTTCCAAGCCCGGCACGCCTGTGCTATCCTGTTATAATAAAGCGGACCTTGTCAGTCCGGAGGATATTCCCATAGGCCGGGATGTTGTAAAGATCTCTGCGGTCAATGGGGAAGGACTGGAAGAATTGCTGGAGGCTATGGAAAAAGCCCTGGGGCACAGCCGCCATCACATTCAGGTCACACTGCCTTATTCTATGGGCGGTATGGTGGACACCCTACACAGCAGCGCCCAGGTCCATTCGGTGGACTATACTGCCGAGGGCATTGTGGTGGATACGGTGGTTGACCCGATTTTATATGGCAGACTGAAAGATTATATTACCGCTGAATTTTAAGCGGTGGAAGGATGTGAGTAATGTGGATGAATATCTGGTGCCTACCGGTTTCGGCGAGGATGAATTTGTGGAGAAAAAATCCCGGTTTATTGGCCGTGTCTGGCCTGTGGAAACAGAAGAAGAAGCACTGGACCGCATTGCTCAGATGAAAAAGCAGCATTACGATGCCACCCACAATTGCTGGGCTTATGTAATAAAGGACGGCGCTGTGCGGTTTTCCGATGATGGAGAGCCCGGCGGCACAGCCGGTATGCCCATGGTGCAGGTTTTGCAGAAGGAGCAGATCTATAATGTGGTCTGCGTGGTCACCCGGTACTTTGGCGGCACTCTTTTGGGGGCAGGCGGGCTGGTGCGTGCCTATACAAAAGGGGCGAAGATCGCCATTGATGCTGCGGGCAGATCGATGAAAAGAGTTTGGTCTGTGATCTACCTGCCCTGCCCGTACAATTACTACGAACGGATAAAATTAGAGGTGGAAGCCTTTGAAGGTGTGATCCGGGATACCCAGTTTGGGGCAGAGGTGGAGCTGGAAATTCTGATCGCCAGCGGAAAAGCCCAGGCGTTTTTAGACCGGATCGTGGATATGTCTGCCGGAACAGTAGAGGGTATGCAGACCGGTCAGGAATATAGAGCGTTCCCTGTTTGAGGTGAAATACTATGGAAGTAAGGAAAATGCTGGAACAGCAAGAGCACGAAAAGCTTTATAAAAAAGCGGCTTTTTCCGACGAAAGCCGGGGTCGCATCCGTCCGGAAGAGGACAAAGAGGATGATGTCCGCACCGCCTATCAGCGGGATACGGACCGGATCGTACATTGTAAATCCTTCCGCCGCTTGATGCACAAGACCCAGGTGTTTCTGAATCCGGAGGGAGATCATTACAGGACCCGGATGACCCACACCATCGAGGTGGCACGGATCGCCCGTACCATTGCCCGGGCACTGCATCTGAATGAAGACCTGACGGAAGCCATTGCTATGGGACACGATCTGGGTCATACGCCCTTCGGTCACGCAGGTGAACGGGTTCTGAGTCAATGCATTGGAAAACCCTTCCGCCATAATGAGCAGAGCCTGCGTGTGGTGGATGTGCTGGAAAAGGACGGACAGGGCTTAAACTTAACCTATGAAGTTCGTATGGGCATCCTGGGACACACCGGTGACGTGATTCCGGATACGATGGAAGCGCAGATCGTGCGCCGGGCAGACCGGATCGCCTATGTGAATCACGATATTGACGATGCCATCCGTGCAGATGTTCTGCAGGCTTCGGATATTCCAAGCTCCATCAGTGATGTTTTGGGCAGCCGTCACAGTCAGCGGATCAACACCCTGACCTGCGATATGATCCAAACTTCCTTGGAGGCGGGAGAGATCCTGCTTTCACCCAAGGTGGACAAGGCCTTGCAGGATCTCAGGGCGTTTATGTTCCAAAATGTATACAGCAGCCCCATTGTTAAAGGCGAAGAGCAAAAGGCGATGGATATGCTGAAAAGAATGTATGAATACTATTTTACCAATCCCCAGGAATTGCCGGAGGACTTTCAGCCCCAGCTTTCCTTTGACGGGATGGAGCGCACCGTGTGCGATTATATTGCCGGTATGACCGATAATTACGCCGTGGATAAATATACAGAGCTGTTTATTCCGGCAGGCTGGAATGTCCGGTAGATAATCAACATTAGCAGGTAGTATGTAAGAGGAACCTTGGCCCCCGCTTTTAAGAGGGGGCTGTCAGCGAAGCTGACTGGGGGAGTGTTCTGCATTATAAGCGTCTTTTTTACGACAACCCCTCAGTCAAAAATCGGTTCCGAAGTGCCGATTTTTGCCAGCTCCCCTATGAGGGGAGCCAAGGGTACGGAGCAAACATTCACGCATCTGCTTAAGTTGACAGCCTTGCCTCATAAATGAGAGAGTCAAGGACTCTGTCGATTATACGGTCACAACAATAATTTCAAAAAGGAGGGGAGGATATGGCTTTTCCACCGTCATTTATAGATGAACTGGTTGCCCGCAATCCCATTGAGGATGTGGTGGGGCAGTATGTGCATTTAAAGCGCTCCGGCGCCAATATGTTTGGACTTTGTCCGTTCCACGGAGAAAAGACCGCGTCCTTCTCTGTTGCCCCGGATAAGGGGATCTACTACTGCTTTGGCTGTCATAAAGGCGGCGGCGTGATCAATTTCGTGATGGAGCTGGACGGGCTGAGTTACCCGGATGCTGTCCGGTCTTTGGCAAAGCGCTGCGGTATGGAGGTGCCGGAGGACGAGCAGTACCAAAGCAGATACCGCCAGCAGGAGCGGCTGTGGGCGCTGCATAAGGAAGCAGCCCGGTTTTTCCACGGCCAGCTGTACGCCCCTGTTGGAAAGGCGGCGCTGGATTATGCCGTTGGACGGGGGATGAGCCAAGCTACCCTGACCAGATTTGGCATCGGTTACGCCCCGGACAGCTGGGATATGCTCATCAGGGCAATGAAAGATAAGGGCTATACCGATCAGGAATTAAAGGATTCCGGACTGGTGACCGTTTCTCAGAAAAACGGCAATATATTTGACCGTTTCCGGGATCGGCTGATGTTTCCCATTATCGACACCCGTGGCAATATCATCGGCTTCGGCGGACGGATTATGAACAATAACGATCCCAATGCTGCCAAGTACTTAAATTCCCCGGAAACCTCCATTTTTAATAAGCGGAAAAATCTGTTCGGTCTGAATTTTGCCAAAAAGACGAAGCTGGGCTATTTGATTTTGGTGGAAGGCTATATGGACGCCATCTCCTTGCACCAGTACGGCTTTGACTGTGCGGTGGCATCCCTGGGCACCAGCCTGACGGAAGAACACGCCACGCTGATCAGCCGGTATGTGGAGCAGGTGGTGCTGATCTATGACGGGGACGAGGCCGGTCAGCGGGCCACCCGTCGGGCTATTCCTATATTGGAGAAAGCCGGCATTCGGGTGAAGGTGCTGCAAATGAAGGATGCCAAGGACCCGGATGAATTTTTGAAAAAGTACGGCGCGGACAGATTCCGTTTGCTTTTGGAGGACTCTGCCAACCGCATTGAATACCAGCTTAATGCTATCCGCAGTCAGTATGATCTGCAGCAGGATGATCAAAAGGTCCGCTATGTGCAGGAATCCGCGGAGCTGATCAGCACCTTGGGCAGCTCGGTACAGCGGGAGGTCTACGGCGGTCGTGTGGCGGAAGCAGCCGGTATCAGTATTGACGCAATGAAGCTGGAAGTGAATAAAGCCTATAAGCGGCGTATCAGCCGGGAGAAAAAGCAGCAGGAGAAGATCGACCTGGCACCTGCAAGAAATATGCAGCCCAAGGTGCGCTCTGTCCGCTACGATAATCTGAAATCCGCAATGGCGGAGGAGGGCATTATCGCAATGGCGCTGTGTGATCCTGCTATGATGGACAAGGCAAAGGACTTGACCGGCAAGGCCTTCTCTGTACCCCTTTTGGGAAAGGTGTACGATCAGCTTTATATGATGTACCGTCAGGGGTTGGAGGTCACTTTGGCATCCGTTTCGGATATCACGCCGGAGGAAATGTCACACATCATCGGTGTATGCCAGCGCCGGGAAGGACCTGTGAACGAAGACGCCTTTACCGACTGTCTGCGGACGGTTTTGGGCATCCATCAGAAAGCCAATGTGTCCACAGATGCAGATCTTTTGGCGCTGCGTGACAAATTGAAAGAAAGCAAGGGAACGAAGTAATGACGGATATGACTGTCATGGATCAGCACAATGATATATCCGCTGCCGAGGACAGTGTACGCCAGTTTATGCGTGAGCTGCACCGGCATCCCCGGCTGACCCCGGAGCAGGAATTGCAGCTTGCAAAGCAATGCGCCGGCGGTGACCGGGAGGCGATCCATACAATGGTGGTATCCAATTTGCAGCTCGTGGTGTCCATTGCCCGGGAATACGCGGGCAGAGGCGTGCCCATGATGGATATGATCCAGGAGGGGAGCATCGGTCTGATCGCTGCGGCGAAGAAATTTGATTATACAAAAAATGTCCGTTTTTCCACCTATGCCACCAAATGGATCCGCCAGGGTGTTGCCCGTTGCGTAATGGAGCATAACGCCCTGATCCGGGTGCCTCATTATACGGCAGAGCGGATGAACAAGGTGCTGCGGGCCAAGCATATGCTGCTGCAGTCCACCGGACAGGAGCCGGAGCTGGAGGAATTGGCTGAGGCTTGCGATATGGAGCCGGAAAAGGTGCAGCAATTGCTGAATTTGGTGCCCCAGGTCTGTTCACTGGATACGCCGGTGGGCGAAGCAGGGGAGGATCAGCTGCAGATATTGATCGAGGATCTGCAGGCGCCCCAGCCGGAGGAAGCCTTGGTGCGCCGGGAATTGGAGGATACGATGCAGCTCCTGCTGTCTATGCTGACGGACCGTCAGCAGCAGGTACTGCGTATGCGCTATGGGATGGCAGACGGTACTGCCCAATCCCTGCAAAGCATCGCCAATACCTTGGGTATTTCCAAGGAGCGCGCCCGTCAGATCGAAAAAGAGGCCATAGACAGGCTGAAAAAGATGGGCGCGGATTTTGGATTGGAGGATTTTCTGATTTGAACGATTTTATATTTGATAGGATGCCCTGGGAGGAAGAATTGGATGCCCTTGAGCCGGGCGCGCGGATGTCCGCGGCCCGCTTTTTGGCGCTGATCGAGCAGGAAGATCCGCTGACTGTCGAGGAAGCCTTTGACCTGCTGGAGCAGCGGCAGATCTTTTTGGATATCTCCGACCTGCCCAAGGCTGTGCTGACAGGCGATACAGCCCTGCGTCTGAAACAGGAAGAAAAGCTGTCCACAGCAGGGGATGTGACAACAGGCTTGGATGAAAATGATCCGCTGCGCCTGTATTTGCAGGAGCTTGCCGGTATTCCGGCAGCGGGCGACCCCCAGCTGTTGGCAGAGCGCTATCACAGCGGTGAGCATCACCTGGCAGAAATGCTGGTAAATCTGTGCCTGAGCCGGGTGGTAGATATTGCCAAGACCTATACCGGTCACGGTGTGCTGCTGATGGATCTGATCCAGGAAGGCAGTCTGGGACTTTGGCAGAGCATTTTAACCTTTGCTGGCGGCGACTTTTTAAGCCATACAGACCGGTTTGTCCACCGCTATTTGGCAAAAAGTGTGACCCTTTATGCCCATACAAGCGGTGCCGGACAAAAGCTGCGTCAGCAGATGGAGGACTATCTGGATGCAGACCAGCGGCTCTTGGCGGAGCTGGGCAGAAATCCCACACAGCAGGAGATCGGAGAATTCCTGCATATTTCTGAGGAAGAAACAGCCACACTGGAAAAGATGGTGACAACTGCCCGGATGATCCATCGGGCAAAGGCAGAGCAGCAGCCCCCGGCGCCTGAACCGGAAGATGAACAGGCGGTGGAGGATACCGCGTATTTCCAGCTGCGGCAGCATATTCAGGAGCTGCTGTCGTCCCTGTCACCGGAGGATGCAAAGCTGCTGACCCTGCGTTTTGGTTTAGAGGGTGGACAGCCCCTGAGCCCGGTGCAGACCGGTCAGATGCTGGGTATGACACCGGAAGAAGTGGTCTGCCGGGAAGCGGCGGCCCTTTCCAAACTGCGTGAAGAGAGGTAGATCGTGATGAACAAAACCTATGCCATTGCCATTGACGGACCTGCCGGTGCAGGCAAAAGCACCATTGCAAAGGCACTTGCCAGGAAGTTGGGCTATTATTATGTAGATACCGGTGCCATTTACCGCACCGTAGCATATTTTTTGGATCTTTTGGGCGTCAGTCCCAAGGATATGGACGGTGTGGAGCGGTACATCGATGAGCTGACCATCGACATTGCATATGACGAAGAAGGCGCTCAGCATATGATAATGAACGGTATGGATGTGACCGAGGATATCCGTACACAGGATATTTCCCAAAAGGCCTCCTTGGTCGCAGCCCACGCCGTGGTGCGGGAGATGCTGCTGGATATGCAGCGGGATGTGTCCAAAAAGCACAATGTGATTATGGACGGACGGGATATCGGTACGGTGGTCCTGCCCAAGGCGGATGTGAAGATCTTCCTCACCGGTTCTGCCGAGGTTCGGGCAAAACGCCGCTGTGAGGAGCTGCTGGCAAAGGGTCAGAAGGCTCAGTATAATACGGTGCTTGAGCAGATCAAGCAGCGGGATTATCAGGATACCCACAGGCAGATCGCACCCCTGAAGATGGCAAGAGATTCTATCAAGGTGGACACATCTGAAATGACCATTGAGGAAGTAATCGATACGATCATCCGCATCGTCGGGGAGAAGATTCCGGTATGAGTGTAACTGTTGCGAAAAGCGCCGGTTTTTGCTTCGGTGTAAACCGGGCAGTGGAGCTGGTGGAGCTCTCAGCCCGGGAACACAGCGGCGTGGTTACCTTAGGACCGATCATCCATAACCGTCACGCAGTCAAGCACTTTGAGGAAATGGGCGTGCAGGTGATCGACACGCCGGAGCAGGCCCAGCCCGGACAGACCGTGATCATCCGGTCTCACGGTGTCACACGGGCGGTATGTGAGGAATTGGAAAAACGGGGCGTGCAGATCGTGGATGCCACCTGTCCCTTCGTCAAGCGCATCCACGGCATCGTCAGCAGCGCTGAAGCCGAAGGCAGACTGCCGGTGATCATCGGCACACGAAGCCATCCGGAGGTGGAAGGTATTGCCGGATGGTGCGGTAAATGTGAGATTTTTGAATCGGCTGAGGAACTGCTTTCCTGGGCAAGATCCGATAAAATTCCGTCAGATTTGCCAATTTGTATGGTTTGCCAGACTACTTCCACTGAAAGTTTGTGGAAAATGTGCGCCGAAATAGCAAAAAAGTTGTTTACTAATTTGAAAATCTTTGATACAATATGTAAAGCTACTGAATCCAGGCAAAGCGAAGCGGCAAAATTGA
>CAZLLC010000078.1:0-7788 GCA_964560245.1 uncultured Oscillospiraceae bacterium
ACTGGCTCGGAATGACATCGCTTTTTCGATGGTATGCCTTAACTTAATGACATTGTTTTTAGGGTCGTTCTTTTTTTATACCTCTTTTTTGCTTTCCCACAATCTGCCAACCACCGGCGAAGCAGTCTGCTGCCACGGATTTACGGTGATGTCAATGACCAGCTCAGCACCGGACAGGGGACCAACACCCTCGGCGCTGACGGTGATCTGCGCGGTGCCTGCGCCAACGGGGGTCACCACGCCCAGTTCGTTGACGGTGGCAACGGAGGTGTCAGAGGAGGTGTAGGTCAATTCAACGCCTGCATACTTCAGCCCGGCATCCAAAAGAAAAGCACTGTCCCGATCTGTTACGGTATAGCAGGCCGTTCCGGTGATCTCCTGCTGCAGCTTTTGGGAGTAGCCTACGCTGCTGTGCACGATGACACGGGTACCCAGTGAAACATTGGCGTATATTTCACCTGTAATGTCTACGGGCATATTGATACAGCCGTGAGAGCCGCTGTATTTGAAGATGCTACCGCCAAAATCCGTGCGCCAGGAGGCATCGTGCATACCGATATTGCCGTCAAAGGCGATCCAGTAGCTGACAAAATCCCGCCAGGTGGGGCCGGTGAGCCAGCAATCTGTTTTTTTGTTGTAAATGGAGAAAACGCCGTTTTCCGTCCAGTCGTCGGTGATAATATCGCCGGAGACCACATCGGTGCTGACGATCACTTCGCCATCCTGCAGCACATACAGCTTTTGCTCCTGCAGATCGATCTCCACATAATTGCCGCCGTAGGGCAGGTGGGTGGCGCAGGGAATATATTCATTCATCCGGCTGCCGGAGACACCGTTTTCCAGACAGTAGATCAGATCCTCATACATTGCCTGCTGGTCAAGAACAGTGCCGTAGTATTCCACAGTGGGCGTTACGGCTCTGCCGGTATAGGTGATCAGGTCGCCTTCTGTGACGTCACCGCCGTATTTGCCTGCCATTTTGGAGATGTAGCTTTTGACCGCCTTCTGGTCGATACTCACGGAAAGATCCTCCCCAACAGCCACAAAGCTGGCAAGCTCCCACTGCTTGATGGAAGCGGTGATGGACTTGCTGCCGGGAATGTTGTAAATGTATTTCAGCTGGGGTCTTAAGTAACGGCTGGCCTCGCTGACCGCTTTGGTCACCAGATCGCTGGATGCGGTGATCTCCGGATCAGTGGTGTACAGGGTGATGGTGGTCTGAACAGTGGGGGAGAGGCTCCGGATGGCATTTTCCCCATCCTCCAGCGCCTGAGTGGCATCCACACCGGTGCCGTTTTCTTCGGAAATAGCGATAAAACGCCCCTGATCGCTGTTGTAGCGGATGGTGGCATTTTTGGCTGGCTCGCCGAAAGCCTGGAATAGAGCCTCATAAATTCCGTTTATATCATAAGAAAGCAGATCATCGGGCATTGCGCCGGTCTCCAGCCATTGGGATAAAGCATCTTCGTTGACTGTCAGCTTTAATTCAGACGCGTATATGTGGACGATTTCGTTTTGTGTATGCATCGTCAGAATGTAGCTTTCCACGGCATCTGTCAGGATCTGCAGTGCCTGAGAATGGGTCATACCGCTGAAATTCAGGGTACCCAGATAAGACCCCTCCGGAAAATACACCGGCGCATCATCAGCCTTTCCAGGTGCGGTCGCGCCGTTTGTTGCGACGGCAGGCACGTCCTGCATATTTTTACTGCAGCCTGCCACGGAAAGGGTAAGAATTGCAGTAAACACCAGTATCAAAAGCTTTCTCATAAAATATCCGCTCCTGAGGTAGATTTGCTTATAGACTATCACAATTTCTGTCAAAAAGCAACAAAAGAAAGGGACGGCAGATCGGGCAATGTCACTAAGTTAAGCCGCACAATCGAAAATGCGATGTCATTCCGAGCCAGTTCGCAAACTGGCGTGGGAATCCGTAACTCCCATAAAAGTCTTGCAATCACGGTGCTTTTACCACATGGGAAACGGATTGCTACACCAGTGACACGCTTAACTGGTTCGCAGCGACATGGGCTTCGGTACTGCAATCCTTAACGAAGTGACATTGGTAGATCGGGCGTCCGCAGGTGAGCAAAGAGGACATCCCCGCCGCTTTTCTCCGCCACTATCCCGCCCATAAAAACGGTCAGCTGAACATCAGCGAATTGGCAAGAGTGTGCGACATCAGCCGCACCACCGCCTACAAATACAAGAGCCTTTTGGAAGCATAAAATACAGGGAGCCGTGTTGGCTCCCTGTCTTTTGCTTTTTATCAATTCTTTTCTATGGATAGAACTTCAACAACATTAAAACGATCACTATATGCTCCGTATGCTTCCATTTTTCCTGTGCCACTTACCTTATCGCCTACGACAAATGATATGCCGTTAATTGTGATTTCTGTAATATTCTCCATTTTGTCCGCATCGGCAACCTCAACCCAATAATAAATGTTGTTCGTTCCGTTTGTCATTTTGACTTCCATAATATGCTTTGTGTAGGTCTCATTTAAGAAAAAGCGGGTGATTTCACCTTCAAAAGTAATTTCATCATCAAGCAAAACGCCATTTCTCATTTCAGCAGAACTACCCTTCAAATCGCTTATTTCCCCTGCTACATTTATGATTTGTTGCGAAGATACTTTTACAATATCATTGGTAGTCATAAACACTTTGACATAATACCAAGAGCCATATGGATATGTAGGGAATTTTATTGGTGCTAATGTGATAGAATCTTCCCCTATGTTCTTAACAATGCCAGCGAATTGATATCCTTTGCCAACATAATCATTTTTTGCCGCAACAATGTTTTCTTTACATTTTTCGTAAATAGTTTGGAAATTTACCTCAGGGGCTTCTTTGGTTAAAAGGTTGTTTTGTGTTTCAGTAGGTTCTGTCTCTTCGTTTGTTTCACCACCGCAGGCACACAGGGACAGGCACAACGCAAGTGCCAGGATCAGGGATAATGCTTTTTTCATAGATTTACAACCTCTTTCTTTTTGATTGGTTTGGGACACTCTGCATCTTTGGGAATGTGCCAAGGACTACCCTTTTTATCTTGGCTTGCGTCCTTGATAAGCCCATCTATGCACCATTTGCGGATAGTTGCTTGTGTATAACCCCATCTTTCGGAAGCCTCCAATGTTCCCATTGTATCGGCCATCGTTTCACCTCCCCATAAAATAAAAAAGTGCGGCAACCGAAGTTACCGCACTTAAAAACGCAACCCCGATTGTCGCCAAACAAGTTGAAATGGAACAAGGCAATTACCCTATCTACCACTCCCCGGGATTTGCGTTTTTAGCAAATTCATAGAAAGCGGTAGCACAAATAGGTATAGTATCCCCAAGGGAAACTACACTTGCTCCATTATTCAACTTGTTTGGCATAAGTATGATACCACACCCATCTGCAAAAATCAATTTATTTTAGAAACTTCTGCCCTTTTCTCTTTCCTTTTGGTATGTTATACGAACAGAAAACCGCAAAGGCGGAGTGCATATATGCATTCCCTACGGCGCAATTTTCAAAATACCTCCACCGTAGGGCACGGATACATCCGTGCCGCAATTTTAAAAAGTAATACAAAAATAGACCGCATCCTTTTGCAAAAATGTGTGAAAAGGATGCGGTCTGTATTTTATAAGGTGGTAGCCCTTTAGGCTGATCTATATTTCCAATGGTTATTATGCGTTCTTTTTAGCAGTCTTGATAGAGGCGATTAAAAGAATGCGAATGGTGCTGCAGGTTTTGTTCAAGCCCCTGTATCTTGCTTCATCAATGTAACCTGATTTAAGTAACATTTCCAGCCATTTGCCGGTTTCGCTGGCTTCTTTTAATGCAATCTCAAGCTTGGCAATAAAATCAGCGCGACTGTGTCCGTATTTGCTTTCGGCAATATTGGCACAAACACTGGTTGCAATTCTGCCGATTTGATTAGAAATAATGTTTTCGTGTTTGCTGTGCAGTTCCTTTACCAAAGCAAGAATGTCTACAGATAACTGCATCGAAAGTGTACCGAGTTTATCCTCTTTTATTGAGATCACCTCTGTGCTGGTTTTAGCATATATTTGCGCAAAGCGCAATATTATTGATGCGAAGCATCACATCATTTATGCCACAGGCATAACACTGTTTTTGGCGAAGCCAAAACATCATTTGCAGCAGAGCCGCAACATCGTTTTGTGTCCGCTAAGCAGAATGATGTTGACCTGACAGTCAAATGATGTTTGCAACTAAGGTTGCAAAACGGAGTTGTGTCCTTGCGGACACAAACACAAAAATAGACCAAGTCTTTCGACTTGGTCTATTTTTGGAGCTGCTAGCCAGATTTGAACTGGCGACCTCATCCTTACCAAGGATGCGCTCTACCGACTGAGCTATAGCAGCATTTGCAGACAGCTTTCGCATTATATCGCAGCGGGCGAAAAATGTCAAGCCCTTTTTGCAAAAATGTGAAATAATTTTGAAAAAAAGCTGGAAACGGCTATTGACAGCAGAAGATGGCTGTGTTAGTATATGGGCAAATGAAATCGCCTTGATAGAGGCGCGGGGTTCAAAAGTACCTTCCGGCAAGGCCAGGCAGCCGCCGGTTTGGGAAAGGGGACACCGCCGAAGTGCCGTGGGTGCCTGAGTTTGCGGTGCTGGGTCGGTAGAGAACATCTGCCGGACTGTCACAAATATTTTTGTGAAGCGCTATCGATGCAGTGGTTACTTCAATGCGCAATATTGTGGTATGACTGTTGAATCGCTTTGCATTTATGCAGGCGATTTTTATTTTTGGCGACAACACTGGTGGTTGCGCCTGTCCCTTAAAAACAGTTATGAAAAGGAGAAAAAGATTATGAGAAGAATTGTTGCAATTGCATTGGCAGCTATGATGCTGCTGTCCCTGGCCGCCTGCGGCGGTGAGGCTGCGAATATGGATGTGTCCGCAGCTAAGAGCATTGCCGATCTGAAGGGCGCAAAGATCGCTGCCCAGACCGGTACATTCCACGCGGATGCTATGATGCAGATCCCTGAGGTCCAGAGCTCCACACTGCCCGAGTTTGCAGACCTGCTGACCGCTCTGAAGGCCGGCACCATTGACGGCTATGTGGCTGAAGAGCCCACCGCTATTGAAGTCTGCCTGGGTGACGACAGCCTGGATTACCTGCACCTCGTCAACAATGAAACCGGTTTCACCGCAACGGACGCTGATGTGGGCATCGCTGTTGGTCTGAAGACCGGTAATGAATTGCTTGATCAGATCAATGCCATCCTGGATGAGATCTCTGCTGAGACCCGTGCGGAGCTGATGAACCAGATGGTCCAGCTTTCTGCCGGTAAGGAAGTGACGGAATTGGCACTTACCAGTGAAGCGCCCGCCAACCCCACCGGAACTCTGAAGGTCGCTATGGAATGTGCATATGCGCCTTTTAACTGGACCGATATGGAAACACCCTCCATTGGCGCTGTTGCCATCAGCGGCGAAGGTAAGGAGAATATGTACGCCAACGGCTACGATGTACAGATCGCCCAGTATGTTGCCAACAAGCTGGGTATGAAGCTGGAGATCTACGCCATCGAGTGGGACGGTCTGATCCCTGCGCTGAATTCCGGTGCTGTGGATGCCATCGTTGCCGGTATGAGTCCCACCGCTGAGCGTGAAGAGCAGATCGACTTCACCAATGTGTATTATTCCTCCAACCTGGTCATCATCTACAAGAATAAGTAAAAATGATAGAATTTTTGACTGATGTAATAAATATTGTAACAAAGCACTATCCCTTCCTGCTGCGGGGCATTGGCTATACGATGCTGATCGCGCTGGTGGGTACGCTGGCAGGTCTTTTGATCGGCTTGGCTACCGGTGTTCTGCGCACCTGCCCCCTGTCTAAGAACGGCTTTGTCCGTCTGTTGCAGAAGCTCCTCAACGGTTTGATCGCCGTCTATGTTGAGGTATTCCGTGGCACACCGATGATGGTGCAGGCGATGGTCATTTATTGGGGCTATGCCTTTGCCACCGGCGGTTCTACATTGCCGCTGATCCCCTCCGGTATTATTATCGTATCCATCAATACCGGCGCGTATATGGCTGAGATCGTCCGTGGCGGTATCATTTCCGTCGATAAGGGTCAGTTTGAGGGCGCGGCTGCTGTGGGTATGACCCACTGGCAGACGATGCTGCATATCATTCTGCCGCAGGTTTTGCGGAATATTCTGCCCTCTGTTGCAAATGAGTTTGTGATCAACATCAAGGATACATCTGTTTTGAATGTGATCGGTGTGACGGAGCTGTACTATTTTGCCGGCATCATCAAGCGTGAAAGCTTCCAGACCTTCCAGACATATTTGGTCGTCTGTGTGATCTACTTTGTGCTGACCTTCACGGTTACAAGAGTTTTGCGTATGATCGAAAAGAAGCTTCAGGGAGCAGACAGCTATGTGATCTGCGGTTCCCAGTCCGATTCCAGTGCGGAGATCCGTGTGCCTAAGCGGCAGGAGGTACCTAATGACTGAAAATAATCCTGTAATTGAGCTCAAGGGTCTTTGCAAGAGCTTTGGCAAGGTGGATGTTCTGAAGGGTATCGATATGCAGGTCACTGCCGGTGAGGTTGTAGCCATCATTGGATCTTCCGGCTCCGGCAAGAGTACCATGCTGCGCTGCATCAACCTGTTGGAAATACCCACGGGAGGTGATATCCTGTGGCACGGCAAGAATATCCAGACCGAGATCGATTCTTTGTATAAGTACCGCGCCTCGGTGGGAATGGTGTTCCAGCAGTTCAATCTGTATAACAACCTGACCGTTCTGCAAAACTGCACATTACCGCAGATCAAGGTGTTGGGCAGAAGCAAGGCAGAGGCAGAAAAAATTGCCAAGGATTACCTGGATCGTGTGGGTATGCTGCCTTATCAGAATGCACGGCCGGCACAGATCTCCGGCGGACAGAAGCAGCGCGTTGCCATTGCCAGAGCGCTGGCAATGAATCCGGAGGTGCTTCTGTTTGACGAGCCCACCTCTGCGCTGGACCCCGAAATGGTAGGTGAGGTGCTGGAGGTTATGCGCCAGCTTGCCAAAGAGGGTATGACGATGCTGGTTGTGACCCACGAGATGGCATTTGCCCGGGATGTAAGCAGCCGGGTGGTTTATATGAACCAGGGCGTGATCTGTGAGCAAGGCACGCCGGCGGAGATCTTCGGCGCTCCTCAGAAGCAGGAAACCAAAGACTTCCTTGCGAGATTTATCAACAACTAAGAATACGGGGGTATTGCAAAGTGCTGCAATACCCCTAAAATTATGCAATTGTTTACATTCTGCGGATGTAGTATCGCGTTAAGGCTAAAACTGTATTTGCAAAATTATTGTTTAGCGCAGCATCGAAAGGCGTATGCGCCAAAGACTCCCCTCTGAGGGGGAGCGACAGAAACGCTGCCGGAGGCAGGAGGAGTGACTGGAGCGAGTGGCAGCGGTCAATAAAATCGAGGAAAAGCGTAAGTCCGATGATTTTATTGGGCACCGCAACAGGTAGTGGCTTTTACTCTATATCATTCTACTGTGGATGCTGATAACCTCCTCTAACCCTTCCGACCTCGCTTCGCTCGGCCACCTCCCCTGCAGTAACCAATGATTAATTCATTTTTAAATCTGTAGGGGGCGATGCCCACATCGGCCCTCATAAAAAAGTTACGATATCGCCGAAAGTTCGTATAAAATCGTAACCTTTTTCGCCGGGTCGATGTGGGCATCGACCCCTACTATTCTGTTAAAACTAAAACTTTATTTCTGGATATAAGTGCTTTAGTT
>CAZLLC010000079.1:0-7654 GCA_964560245.1 uncultured Oscillospiraceae bacterium
CACGATATTGGTCACACCGGCAGCCAAAGTTAAGCCAAGACCCAGATTGGGCTTTTCAGCAGCCACGCAAAAGCTTTGGAACGCATTCTGCAAGATCAGCGCAGTCATCGCCGGAAGGGTCAGCCTGCCGTATTGCACACAAAGGTCGATCAGCGCACCTTCCGCACCCATCATCACCGCCACCGGTCGCAGCAAAGCAATGCCAACTCCCGTTAGGATCACACCGGACAGGAGCAAAAAATAAATCAGCTGGGAGAATATTTTATTTGCCCGTTCCCGGTCACCCCTGCCCAGGGTCACAGACACCAGAGCCGTACCGCCAGTACCGATCATAATACCGACAGTGCCGAACATCATTATATAGGGCCATATGAGATTGATTGCAGCAAAAGCGGTTTTTCCGGCATAGTTGGAAACGAAAATACCGTCCACTACGCCGTACGCCGAGCTGAACATCATCATAATGACCGATGGCAGTGTAAAGCGCAGCAGCTTGCCGTATGTAAAACGCTCAGAAAGCTGGATTCTCATTATGGACTCCTGCAGTTTTACGCACTAAAAAAATGGGCTTCCACAGCAGCGCAGATGTAGTGGTATACCGGTAAATGCAGCTCCTGGATCTTATAGGTTTCCTTTTCAGGAACGCAAACAGCAAGATCAGAGATATCCTTCAGCTTGCCGCCGGTATTGCCGGTCAGCCCGATCACCTGCATACCCAATGCCTTGGCAGTAACCGCTGCGGCATAGACATTTTTGGCATTACCGGAGGTGCTGATACCAATCAAAATATCGCCACATTTTCCCATAGCCATTACCGGCTGCGCATAGATCAGCTCCGGATCAACATCGTTGCAAAATGCAGAATTCAGCGCTGTAATAGAGGGCAGCGCAATAGCAGGCAGTCCGCCCTGCAGCTTTTCAACAACATCCTTCACATCCGGACAGTTTTCTATCATCTGAGCCTTTTGTTCAGCACAGATCGGACGCTTTTTCAAAAAACCTTTCATCAGTTCCCCAACGATATGATCGCAATCCGCACAACTGCCGCCGTTACCGCACAGCAGTATCTTGCCGCCGTTTTCATAGCATTCAATGATCGCCTGCACTGCTTTTTCAATATCTTCCTTGCAGACCTCCAGCTGGGGATAACGCATCAACAATTCTTTCATACCTTTTCCTCCTTACAACAGCGCTGTGGCTATTGCCGCGTAATCGCCGATGTTTTCACTAAGCTCAGCCGGAACAACCTGACAGCAGGCCGCGGAAATATCCAGTGCTTCCTGACCGATCAGCTTCTCCGCAGACGGCCACAAAAGATCATGGGCTCTTGCGAACACACTGCCGATCACGATCTTTTCCGGATTAAGAATATCGATCAATACCGAAAGACCTCTGCCCAGGTATTCGCCGCTGATTTTGTAAACCATTTGGGCGGTTTCATCCCCTGCCCGGGCCGCTTCTGCCAAAGCTTTGGCAGTCACATCGCTTTCCGTCATTCCTTCGTGGAAATAGCCGGGATAGCCGTCTTTTTTCTGCATCGCCAGCATATAGCCCAATTTGCCAATACCGCCGCCGCTGCAAAAGCCCTCAAAGGAGCCTGCTTTTCCAAAGCCTACAGGACCGTCCGGTGCTAAACGGATGTGTCCGCATTCACCGGCATTGTCATTGGTGCCGGTATACAGCTTACCGTCCAAAATCAGTCCGGCACCAAGACCGGTGCCAAAGGTCAAAAAGACCATATTCTTTGTTCCACGGCCTGCACCGAATTTCCATTCAGCCACTGCACAGGCATTGGCATCGTTCTGCAGATGAACCGGCACACCGTAATGGGCTTTCAGCAGGTCCACGACCGGAACATTGTCCCATCCGGGCAGATTGGGCGGTCCTAACACAAAGCCGGTCTGAGAGTTCAGCGGACCGCCGCAGGATACACCGATTTTATCCGGTTTTCCTTCCAATATACCGTCGGCCATTTCCATCATACGCCCCATCATTTCCTCAGGGCTGATGTGCAGGTCTGTGTCGCATTTTTCCTTTTTCAGCAGTGTGATGCTGCTGCCATCCCACTGTGCTGTGATGACCGCACACTTTGTGCCGCCAATATCAAAACCCAAAATATACATTGCATTTTTCTCCGTTCATTAAATTAAAAATATTATATAATATGGCAGGTATATTCGCAAGGGTCGTTTCATAAAATTTATACTTGCATCGCTTGCGTATGTCTGCTATAATATGCGGGATAAAAATATAAAGGAGAACAAACAAATGGGTAAAGTTTATATCTTCGATCACCCCCTGATCCAGCACAAGCTGAGCATTATGCGCAACAAGGATACCAATACCAAGGAATTCCGGGAGCTGCTTTCTGAGATCGCCATGCTGATGACATACGAGATCACCCGGGATATGCCTACTGAAAATGTGGAAGTGCAGACCCCGATCGGTCCTGCTTCCGTACCGATGCTGAAAAAGCAGCCTGTGTGCCTGGTGCCGATCCTCCGTGCCGGTCTGGGTATGGTGGATGCGATTTTGAACCTGCTGCCCAACGCAAAGGTCGGTCACATTGGTATGTACCGTGATGAAACTACCCACAAGCCTGTTCCCTATTATTGCAAGCTGCCTGCTGAAGCCCCCAATTCCTACATCCTGATGCTGGAGCCTATGAACGCCACAGGCGGAAGCACTGCCGCCGGCATTTCCGCATTAAAGGAAAGAGGCTGTACAAATATTCGTGTGATCAATCTGATCGCAACGCCGGAGGGCGCTGCCCACGTACACGAAATGCATCCGGATGTGGATATTTATATTGCGTCTATGGATGAAGGTCTGAATGAGAACGCATACATCGTTCCCGGTCTGGGCGATGCAGGCGACCGCATTTTCGGTACTAAGTAATAGTTTTCCAAAATTGTAATCAAAAATAAAAAATATTAAAACGGGACTGCTGCAAAATGAAGGTTATACAGCAGTCCCGCTTTATGTATATCATTATTTTTCAACGATCTCCAGGATCTCCATGGGGCAGGCCTTGACGCAGATACCGCAGGCGATGCACTTAGAAGTGGGACCTTCCGCAGGCTGTACCATCACCTTCATAGGACAAATTTCAACACACTTGCCACAGGAGGTACACAGCTTCTTATTGATCATATACACGCCGGTCTTGGGGTTCTGAGTGATCGCGCCGGCTTCACAAACCTTCTCGCACTTGCCGCACTGGATGCAGGTCATAGGCTTGGCACCGCTGCCCTTTGCCACGATCTGAATGCAGCTCAGATCCGGATCAAAGGTTTTATAAAAGGCGTTAGAGCAAGCACGGACACACTCCAGGCAAGCCATACACTCGGCATTTTTCTTAACCATCAGCTTTTTCATAAAGGAAATCCCCTTTTTCATTTTATTTCTTTCCTATTATACAAGAATCTTTTCAAAATAGCAACTTTAATTTTCTGTTTCCTGTAATTTGAATTGGATAATATTTCCTGTTTCATATTCTGTCCGTTGGAGATACTATTTTTGCACATCAAAAACAGGAGGAGCAGTATGAAAAAATTAGCAATCATTGTCCTTGTTCTGATAATGGCTCTGAGTCTTTGCGCCTGTGGAATGAACAACAACAAAAAGACAACTACCGTCCCCAGCACAACGCAGGCAACCGAGCCCACCACCACCGCGCCGGCAGTCACCACCCCGACGATCATCGATCCTACAATCATTGATCCAACAATGATCGATCCGACGATGGAAACAAACATTCCGGATACCAATGTGGATGATGATCATCTGATCGACAGCCCTACAGGCGGAGAATTAAAGTAACAAGCACCGCGGCATTGCTGCGGTTACATATGAATGCTTGCGTCGATGCTGCGGGTGAGCGTTTCAGAATCAAATCCGTAGCGCTGCACAATATTTTCCGGATAATCCCCCGGAGCCAGCTGCAAGGCTTTGCAGCCGAGCTTTCTGAAGTGGCTGAATGCCGCGCCTAAAAGCTGATCTGTATAATATCTGCCGGCTTTGGATTCCAATAATGTAATACCCAAAATACGACCTGTAGCTTCCCGGGGCACACCAATAGATACAACACCAACGCAACCGGTATGGATCTTACCGGTCAGCAGCAGACCGCCTTCTTCCCCAGCAGGTGCCTGCAGTCCCTCATAGGCATCTTCCGGACTGTAAGGCTCAAAATACAAATTGGCTTCCTTCCGGTTATCGGTCTTACGCCACCAGGACTGGATATAAAAGGTGGAAAGCTGCTCCGGAATATGGCTGTTGTCATTTAAGTACTCATAGGTGAATTTCCCGTGATCATAGTAAAGATGGGAAACGCCGGCATTATCACTCAGAGGCAGTTTATCGGCTTCATTATTAAAGAACAGCCGCATCAGTGTACCACGCAAAACCGCTCCGTGGCAGAAAATAGCTATAGTACCACCGTCGTAATGCCTGGCCGCTTCCTCCATAGCTTCAATAAATCTGCCGGTATACTGCTCATAGGTTTCGCTGCCGGAAACCTGCCAAATAACCGGATTATGGCTGAAATCGTGCATATCCCGGGGGTAATAGCGCTCCAGATAGCCGTAAGCAAGATCCTCCCACTGCCCCACATTCAGCTCCCGAAAACGGGCATCACGCTGCAGCTCCAAGCCCTTGGGGACATAGATGCTGGCTGCTGTAAGGCAGGCTCTTGTCAGATCGCTGGAAAAACAGGCGTCTATTTGAATGTTTTCAAACCGTTTTTGCACACAGGCTCTTTGCTCAAAGCCCCGGGGCATCAATAAAGAATTATACTGCCCGTGCAGTCTGCGGAATACATTGCCTTCCGCTTCGCCGTGACGAATCAAATATATATTTGTCATAATACCGTAAAATACCTTGCTAAATTCTTTTTCATTCTGTCTGCCGCTTCTTTGGCGTCAGCTATGTAATCAAGACCGTCATTTTCGGCAAACTTCCAGGCCGCTGTAATGGATGTGCCGCCGCAGATCACCGCCCCGTGTCCGATCTTATCCACGGCCTCTGCGCAGTTTTTGGCATTGGCATTGGGATAATCGTAGCCATCCACCAAAATAAACAGATTTTTGTATTTTTCACGCAGCTTCTTAAGGGTCGGCGCAGAGGATGCCGGTCCGACCAGCGCAACCGCATCATAGCCGCTGCGTGTAGCGACCTGATTTTTATATCTGTTGACCAAATCGGTTTTCGCCTCATAGACATTCCGCCCACCGGTCAGAAGCTCCTGCAGCTCCGGTGCCGTTCTGTTGGCCGTGCGAACCGCCACGAACAGCGCCTTGTTCCCTGTTGACAGGTTTTCCGCATAGGGTCTGATGGCATCGGTGCCAATATAGGCACTGAGCAGATACGCGTCACAGCTCCACAGGCTGCCCTCCGCCAAAAGCAGCTTGGCATTTTCCCTTGCTCTTTGGGCAGACAGGGCTTCCGGCACATCCAGGATCACATAAAAGCCCAAATTCTTTGCCTTATCCAAAACCCGCGACAGAGCGCAAAGCCCCTCAGTCCCCCATAACGCAAAAGCACCGAAATTATAGCGCACAGCAGGAATGATGCCCCGAAAAGCCTCCATAAGCTCTATACAAAACCGGGCGTAAGCCTTTTCAAAGCTTCCCTCCTGATTCAGCAAATGGGGTGGAAGCTGATCTTTCATAATATCAAAATCAAGAACAACAGGACATTTTGTTTTGCGGATCTTCTCCTGCAATCTGTCAATAGACATACGATTTCCTCCTTTGCACTTTTTTTCATTATATCATAAATTTTCCCACACGCAAGGAAAAACCTTTCAGGTTTTCGGGTTTATATGATGGGGCAGAATATAAGCGAAAGGAGGTTTTGAAAATGAATATAAAAGGTTGGGCGATCACAATGGGCATCGGTGCTGCCGCAGGCGCAGTGGCGATTATGATGATGCCGAAAAATAATCCTACCCGAAAGCTGGCGGAAAAAGCCGCTGATAAGGTGGAAGACGTAGCAACACAGGTTACAAACAAAATTACTAATTCTATGAATAATTGACAAGAAAGCCGCCTCAATGCGAGGCGGCTTATTCGCTTATTCAGTTTTCAGTACGATCTCATCGTTTTCTACATTAACAAACACGGAAGAAATAGGATGCTCAAAAGAATCAATGATCTTTTCGCTAATGGGATCTTCCAGTGCCCGCTGAATGGTACGGCGCAGGTTTCTTGCTCCATATGTGACGGAAAACGCCTGTTTCACCAAATACTGCCGCAAGCCTTCATCATAATTAAAGGAAAGTCCGCGTTCTGCAAGGCTTTGCTGCAGCTCACCGAGCATAATATCAGCAATGTCAAGGAAGTTTTCTTCCGTCAGGTGATTAAAGGTGATGATCTCATCCACACGGTTCAGGAATTCAGGTCTGAGGAAATCCCGAAGCGCTTTCATCGTCTTTTCACGAACCATATCGCTGTCTGTCCGTCCAAAGCCAACGCCGCCTACACGGCCTTCAGAGCCTGCATTGGAGGTCATTACGATCACGGTGTTTTCAAAATTCACCGTTCTGCCCTGAGCATCAGTAATTCTGCCGTCATCGAGCACCTGCAGCAGCACATTCAGCACATCCGGATGGGCTTTTTCGATCTCATCAAAAAGCACCACACTATAGGGTCTTCTGCGGATCTTTTCCGTCAGCTGGCCGGCTTCGTCATAGCCCACATATCCGGGAGGAGAACCGATCAGCTTGGAAACGGTGTGCTTTTCCATATATTCAGACATATCCAAACGGATCAGCGAATCCACAGAATCAAAAAGATCGTCCGCCAGACATTTGACCAATTCTGTCTTACCGACACCGGTAGGACCGACAAAAATAAAGGACACAGGACGGCGTTTCATCGAAATGCCTACCCGTTTTCTGCGAATAGCACGGGCAACCGCGTCCACCGCCTCATCCTGACCGACGATATGAGTTTTCAGTCGGTCCGCAAGCCCCTTGATCTGCTGATATTCCTGAGCCTTGATCTTGCTGGCAGGAATCTTTGTCCACAGCTCAATGATCCGGGCAAGATTATCCATCGTCACAGCCGGTGCGGGGATCTTATCCAGTTCCTCAATGCGCTCAGCCAGCTGACACAGCTTGCTGCGGATATGGGCAAGCCGTTCATAATGCTCATTTTCTGTATCTTCTGTCAACATCCGCAGCTCTAACTCATAGTCATCCCGTTCTTTTTTCAGCTCCGCGAGCTGGGATATCTCTTTGCAGCGCAGATTTATATCCGAACAGGCTTCATCCAAAAGGTCAATAGCCTTATCAGGCAAAAATCTGTCTGTGATATACCGCTCTGAAAGCAATACGCACTGCCGGGCAATTTCCGGGCTGACTGTAACACCGTGGAACTGACCGTAGGTCTGCGCAATGGCCTGCATAATCTGACAGGCTTCTTCGATAGAGGGCTCTGCCACGGAAACAGGCTGAAAACGCCGCTCCAATGCTGCATCCTTTTCAATATGCTTACGGTATTCATTGAAAGTGGTTGCGCCAATGACCTGAATCTCACCTCTGGACAGGGCGGGCTTCAAAATATTGGCCGCGTTCATAGAGCCCTCGGCATCACCGGCACCTACCAGATTGTGCACTTCATCAATGACCAAAATAATGTTGCCGCACTCC
>CAZLLC010000080.1:0-7653 GCA_964560245.1 uncultured Oscillospiraceae bacterium
CACTTCCCCGAAAAGAACCGGAATTTGTTGACACCCTGCCGCTGTACAGTGCGGATAAGATTCCCAAGAGAGAGGGTAAGGGCTACGAGTGGCAAGACCGTCTGACCGTTTCTGGCACAACAGGCTGGATCAGCAGCTTCTTGAAGGAGATATCCAAACCTAATAATTTCTGACCTGCTACCTTGAGAAAGTGCCAGGTCAAGCGAAGCATACCCTTTTTACCCTTGTATGCCGCTACCGCAGTGACGACTACTTTACAAACTTAACACAGAGCGTAAAATTTCCCCCAAAAGAATCTTGCCAATATTTACTTGACACATACGCAATATTTTGCAAAGCAATTATGCAATATTTTGCAATTACACTTGCACGAAAAAGCAAATGATGTTATACTATACAAAAGTATACGCAAAATGAAAACGGAGAAATCGTATGTCAGAACCGCAATATCGGCTGGAAGGCATCGTGCATACCCGTAATGAGGGTATGGAGGACTTTGAAGGTCCGCTGGATGTGATCTTTCTGCTGCTGAGTAAAAATAAAATAGAGATTCAGGATGTGTCCATCACGGCTATCTTAGAGCAGTATCTGGCTTATCTGGATGAAATGAAACGGCTGGATATGGAGATCGCCAGTGAATTTATCACAATGGCATCTCATCTGATGCTGATCAAGACCAAGATGCTCCTTTCCGCCGCAGAAGCTGCGGAAGCAGAATCGGAACTGGATCTTTTGCGTCAATCCCTGATCGAGCGCCAGCGCAAAGAAGCAATGGAGCAGATCCGTATGGCCATCACCTTTTTGGAGCCCAGAAACGAGATCGGACGCGGTATCTTTACCAAGCAGCCGGAGCCGCTGCGTCGGGATGAGACCTACCGTTATAAGCACGAGCCGGAGGATATGATTCGGGCGTTGGATGAAATTTCTGAAAGAAATCAGCGGCGTCTGCCACCCCCGACTGTGAATTTCAAGGGCATCGTGGGCAAAGAGCCGTACCCTGTGACGAAAAAGGCTACGGAGCTTGTGCGCAGATTAGTGCTGCGTGGCATTGAGAAGCTGAAGAATTTGTTCCGGGGCAGTAAAAGCCGCTCAGAGATCGTGGCGACCTTTATCGCGATTTTGGAATTGTGTAAAACCAATTCGGTTGTTTTGGAAGATGATGCTTCCGGTGAGGATATGAATGTTCGTCTGATCAAAGAACCGGACGGCGAAGTTAAAGCAGAGGAGATGACTTAAATGGAATATGAACAGCTGCAAAGGGCCATTGAAGCCATCCTGTTTGCTGCCGGTGAGCGTATAGAGATCTCCCGGCTGTCTGCTGTTTTGGAGGCAGACCCCAAGGATATTGAGAAGGCAACAGATGAATTGGCAAATGACCTGGCATATAACCGCAGAGGTATCCGCATTCTGAAACTGGAAAAGGGCTATCAGATGGTATCCTCCGGTGAAATGGCGGAGTATATCACTGCTGCTTTGGAGACCCGCAAGCCTCCAAAGCTGTCTTCCTCTCAGCTGGAGGCACTGACCATCGTAGCCTATTATCAGCCTGCCACCAAAGCAATGGTAGAGCAGATCCGTGGTGTGGACAGCTCTTACTCCATTGGCGCTTTGTTGAACAAAAAGCTGATCGAGGATGCCGGTCGTCTGAATGTACCGGGCAGACCCATTCTTTACCGAACAACGCCCAATTTCCTGCGCACCTTCGGCCTGAGCTCTCTGGACGAATTACCGGAGATCGAAAAGGTGAATTTCGGTGAACCTGTGCTGGTGGATGAACAGCAGCAGTATATCCCGGAAGTGACCGGTGAGGTCCAGACTGTGGAGGAAGCCTGATGGGCTGGTGGATCGCACTGGGTATTTTGGTTCTGCTGGCTATTTTGCCTGTTGGTGTAAGGCTTTCCTATAATGAGGACGGCTTGGTGCTTTCTTTACTGCTTGGTATGGTTAGAATAAAGCTTTACCCAAGGCAAAAGACAAGACCGGTAGATAAAGAAAAGCAGGAGCCGAAAAAAACCGCACCAAAAGGAAAACCGGCAGCAAAGGAAAAAAGGGGCGGTAAGCTTTCTGCCTTCAAGCCCCTTTTGGAGATCGCCTGGAATTTCCTCGGCGATCTGCGCAGAAAGATCCGTGTGAAGCGGCTTGAAATGAATCTTATAATGGCGGCGGATGATCCCTGTGATCTGGCGGTAAACTACGGTAAAGCCTGGGCAGCAGTGGGAAATTTGATGCCGCTGCTTGAAAGCATTTTTATAATCAAAAAACGAAATATTCAGGTGCAGTGTGATTTTACAGCAGATGTGCCCCGGGTCCTTGCTCAGATGGATGTGACCATCACGGTGGGACGGATCGTTGCATTGGCTGTAAAATACGGGGTGCCTGCAATTCGTGAAATATTGAATCTGAAAAATACCAATGAAGGCGGTGCAGTAAAATGAGCCATAATTTACCCAATATGCTGGACAGTACCATTGCAAAGATCCGTGAAATGGTGGATGTAAACTCCGTTGTGGGTGATCCCATTGTCACTGCGGACGGTGTGACCATTCTGCCTGTTTCCAGAGTCAGTGTGGGCTTTGGCGGCGGTGGTTCGGACTTCGTATCTAAGAATGTGAATCATCAGGAAAATCCCTTTGGCGGTGGCGTAGGTGCCGGCGTTAAAGTGACACCTATTGCTTTTTTGGTGATCAAGGAAGGCAATGTGCGTGTTTTGCCTGTGGCGATTCCTGCCAACACTACAGCAGACCGCCTTGTGGAAATGATCCCCGATACCATCGATAAGATCTCTGCTTTTATCGACACTAAGATGGAGAAAAAAGGGGAATAAATCGTCTTTTGCCCGGTCATACTAACCCGGGGTGAAAGATATGAAAAGCTTTTGTGCCGGGATGGCAGCTGCTTTGCTGGCTGCCATCCTTTTTAACCCATGCAGTGTTTACGCCATTTCAGCTGAAAATGCCATTATGGTAGATGGGCAGACGGGCAGGGTACTTTACGAAAAAAATGAAGACGTCCGATCGTTGATCGCCAGTACCACAAAAATTATGACGGCGCTGGTGGTTAGTGAGCAGTGTAATGTATTGGACCGGATGTCCATTCCCAAAGAGGCAGTGGGTATTGAAGGATCTTCCATCTATTTGCAGGAAGGGGAGATCCTGACCATTCAGGAGCTGCTTTACGGACTGATGCTGCACAGCGGCAATGACGCGGCAGTGGCATTGGCCATATATTGCGGCGGCACGGTGGAAGGTTTTGCGGAGCTGATGAACGATAAGGCCCATCGGTTGGGACTTGAAAATACCCATTTTGTCAACCCACACGGTTTGGATGCACCGGATCATTACTCTACTGCTGAGGATCTTGCTGTGCTTGCAGCTTACGCAATGGAAAATCCAATTTTTGCCCGCACAGTTTCCGCAAAGACTGTGACCATCGGGCAGCGCTATCTGCGTAATCATAATAAGCTTTTGTGGCGGGTTGAAGGCGCAGACGGTGTAAAGACCGGTTTTACAAAGGCAGCAGGCAGAATACTGGTATCCAGTGCAGCCCGCAGCGGTCGCAGGATCGTGGCGGTGACCATCAATGCGCCGGATGACTGGAACGATCATATAACCTTGCTGGAACAGGGATTTTCTCAATTTACACCGAAAATGCTTGTTTCTGCAGGGGATGTTCTGGACTATGTGCAGATCGCCGGTGGAACAGCCGGACAGGTACCGCTGATCGCTGCAGAGGATTTTGTATTTGCAATGATGCCGGAAGAAAACTGGCATATAGAATTACCGGAACCGGGTTTTGTCTACGCACCCGTTGCCGATGGCCAGGATGCCGGATATGCCCATATTTATGTGGAGGATACGCCTGTTGGGAAGGTATCCCTGATATACGGAGAAACGGTGGAACGGGAGCAGGAAGAAAAGAAGCCTTGGTGGAAACAGCTCTTTTCCGGAGGATGAAATGAAAGACAGGATTCAAAAGATAATATCGCAGCGGGGCGTTGCTTCCCGGCGTCGGGCGGAGGAGCTGATCCAGCTTGGCAGAGTTACCTGTAACGGTCAGATCTGCCAGCTTGGACAGTCTGCCGATCCGGATGTCGATAAAATCCTTGTGGACGGCAACCCGCTGCCTGCTATAAAAGCGCATCTTTATCTGATGCTGCATAAGCCGAAAGGCTATGTGACCACACTTTCCGATGAAAAGGGCAGAAAAAATGCTGCCCAGCTTGTGGCGGACTGTGGGCAGCGGGTGTATCCTGTTGGCAGACTGGATATGGATTCGGAAGGCTTGCTTTTGTTTACCAGTGACGGCGAATTTGCCAACCGGATGATGCACCCTAAAAATGAAATTCAAAAGATATACCGTGTGCAGGTATCGGGTTGGTCAGAGCAGGCACTGGAGATGCTTAAAAAGCCCATCTTTCTCGACGGCTATAAGATCAAGCCGCCGTACATAGCGCTTGAACACGCACAGGCAGATAATGCAACACTGCTCATCACCATTCACGAAGGACGGAACAGGCAGGTTCGCAGAATGTGCGCCCGGGCCGGTATGCAGGTCAAGCGGCTGATCAGAATTCAGGAAGGATCACTGAAATTGGGTGATCTGCCAGCAGGTAAATGGCGGCAGCTTACAAGTATAGAACTGAAGGAGCTTACTTATGAATGAGGATATCCTTTCGATTTTAGAGTATAAAATGCCCACTTTTTCAAAGGGACAGAAGCGGATCGCGGAACTGATCCGTGAGCAATACGATAAAACGGCATTTATGACCGCCAGCAAGCTTGGAAAAATGGCAAATGTATCGGAATCTACTGTTGTCCGTTTTGCTATGGAGCTGGGCTATGAGGGTTATCCGCAGATGCAGAAAGCAATGCAGGAAATGGTGCTCAATCGGCTGACCTCTGTTCAGCGAATGGGCGTGACCAGTGACCGTATCGGCAGTCAGGATGTGGTTTCTACAGTGCTGCATACCGATGCGGAGAAATTGCGACAGACCAGCGAAACGGTGGATAGACAGGCTTTTCAAAATGCAGTACAGGATATTTTGAATGCACGAAGCATTTATATTATCGGTGTGCGTTCTGCTGCTGCTTTGGCAGACTTTTTCGGATACTATCTGCAGTATATGTTTGAGCGGGTACATATCATTACAGACAGCAGTGCTGGCGAGCTTTTGGAACGGCTGATCAATGTGCGTTCCACGGACGTGGTCATTGCTTTCAGCTTTCCCCGGTATTCCAGCTCTACGGTGCAGGGCGTTTCTTATTGCCGTAATGCTGGAGCAAAAGTAATTGGCATTACAAACAGTATGGTATCACCAATGACCGAATACTGTGACCGGGTACTTGTAGTAAAAAGCGATATGGTGTCCATCGTGGATTCTCTGACTGCACCGCTGAGCCTTGTTAATGCGCTGATCGTTGCGCTGGCTGCCGGAAGGGAAAATGTTCTTCGGGAAACCTTTGACAAGCTGGAGCATATATGGCAGCAGTACCGGATCTATGAGAAAAGGGAAGAATAGCATATGATATATGATGTAATTGTCATTGGCGGCGGACCGGCGGGTATGTTTGCTGCCATCACTGCGGCAGAGCAGGGGAGCAGGGTGCTTCTTTTAGAACGCAATGAGCGACTGGGCAAAAAGCTTCTGATCACCGGAAAAGGACGCTGCAATGTGACCAACGCCTGTTCTGCCCGGGAGGTTTTGGAAAATACACCCAAAAACGGTCGTTTTTTGTATAGTGCTATGGAAAATTTTCCGCCGGAAAGAATCATAGCATTTTTTGAAAATAACGGCTGTCTGCTGAAAACCGAGCGGGGCAACCGGGTATTTCCGGTTACAGACCGCTCTGAAAGTATTTTGGATTGCCTGAAGCAACAGCTGCGTAAAAAAAGTGTGACGGTCTGCACAGAAAGAGCTGTTCAGATCCTGACCAAAGATGGCTGTGTATGCGGCGTTCAAACGAAACAGCAGATGTTTTCTGCGCATAATGTGATCTTGGCAACCGGTGGACTGTCCTACCCAACTACCGGTTCTACCGGTGACGGCTATGAGATGGCAAAAAAACTGGGGCATACAGTTGTTGAAACGGAAGGTTCTTTAGTGCCGCTGTCTGCCGCGGGAACCGATTGCCCGGATATGCAGGGCTTGAGCTTGCGCAATGTTGCCGTAAAGCTGATCGATCAAAAGGGAAAAGTTCTTTACAAAGACTTTGGAGAATTGCTTTTTACCCATTTCGGCGTATCGGGTCCTACGGCACTGTCTGCCAGCGCCCACTTGAAGGGGGAGGGCTGTAAGCTGTTGATCGACCTGAAGCCCGCTCTGGATCTGCAGAAGCTGCAGGAGCGGATCATCCGGGATCTGGAGCAGTACCGCAACAGAACGATGGAAAATGCTTTGACAGATCTTTTACCCCGGTCTATGATCCCTGTAGTATTGCGCCATCTGAACATTTCGCCTCAGCTTCAGGCCAACTCTCTGCGTAAGGAAGACCGTCGGGCTTTAACAGAGCTTTTAAAGGCTTTTGCTGTGGAAATAACGGGAAAGCGACCGGTGGAGGAAGCTATTATTACCAGCGGCGGTATCAAAGTGTCGGAGATCGATCCGAAAACAATGGAATCCAAGATCGTACCCGGTTTGTTTTTTGCAGGTGAGATCATAGACTGTGATGCTTATACCGGCGGATTTAATCTGCAAATCGCTTGGGCAACGGCATATGCGGCAGGGAGCAATACGAAAAAACTTCATTGACAAAAAGCTGCCTATGTAATAGAATACTTACAGCGATCCCAAAATAGAAAGACAGAACCTTGGAGGTTTATATTATGTATGAAAAATTAGTTTCTTACGCAGTGAAGCAGCTGGAAGTGTCTGCTGATGAGATCACACCTGAAAGCACTTTTGAAAGCCTGGGCATCGATTCTCTGGATGTTGTTGAAATGATTATGGACCTGGAGAATGAACTGGGTGTTGAGCTGGAAATGGAAGATCAGAAGATCACCACCTTCCAGGAACTGGCTGATTTCATCGAGTCCAAGCTGAACTAAAAATCAAATAACTTTGTTACGCAGTAAAACCGGCTCGTAACAAGGTCGCACTAATCGGGGAGATAGCGGTGCCCTGTAGCCTGCAATCCGCTATAGCAGGGGTGAATCCCCACACCCGGGCAGTTATGAGTGCCGTCTGGCCTGTATAAGCGGCGTTGACGGAACGGTCCTACGCAACGGGAGCCCGTGAACCATGTCAGGTGGGGAACCAAGCAGCATTAAGCGGAAATCCCCGTGTGCCGTAGGTATGCCGATCCTGAGTTGGCTGTACGGAAACCGGGCGTTCATCCTGTTCAAATGTGGGTGTGCGATCTTGTTATGAGCCGGTTTGCTTCGAAAACTTTATTCAGAATTTTGCGAATTTGGAGGTGAGCAGTATGTATCAGGCATTATATAGAAAGTACAGGCCTCAAACCTTTGATGATGTGGTGGGGCAGCAGTCTGTGACCCAGACACTAAAAAACCAACTTCAAACCGGAAAACTGAGCCATGCGTATCTGTTCACAGGCTCCCGCGGTACAGGTAAGACCAGCTCAGCCAAGATCCTGGCAAAAGCGGTAAACTGTGAAAATCCCCAGGACGGTAATCCCTGTAATGTTTGTGCTGCCT
>CAZLLC010000081.1:0-7554 GCA_964560245.1 uncultured Oscillospiraceae bacterium
CCCTCAGTCAGCTTCGCTGACAGCTCCCCTCGAAGGGGAGCCTTTAGTGCATACCTCTTTCAATAGTATTCTAAACAACAATTTGGCAAATAAAGAATATGCCAACATATGAAAAATCGGCACTTGCGTGCCGATTTTTCTGTATTTGGACACCCGGTTGGGGGTCTTATGCGTTAAACTTGTTGGGTTTCATTATTCAGCAGTGTAAGCCTCAGCAGCCTTGTAGTAATTGTACAGTGCGTTAACAAGCGCCTTTACATTCTCGCTGCCCTTTTCGCTCATACGCTCGATGTAGTTCATCGGGCCATAGGAAACGGAAATTACACTGCCGTCGGTATCGGTAACAGTCACTGTGATCTGCTCACCGATATTCTGAGGCAGAATGCCTGCAACCTCAACATAGTACAAGCCGTTGTTTTCGCCGGTTGTAACTGTATATCCGTCAACAGCAACGGTGTAGCCGGACACATCAGCGGTGAAGTAGAAACGCACAGCGATCTTATTTCGGTAGGACAGGCTTGCGCCGTAGAAGTCCAGAGCGCTGATATTATCACTGAGCACAATTTCATCGGCAGCTTCCATTTCATATGCAGGAGCATCGGTAATACCGTCGCTTGCCAAGCTTTCTGTATTGTACTCAAACACTGTCTGAGAAGCACCGCCGTAGACCAGCATTGCCCTTACCAGCTCGTGGCAATCGCTGAAGCTTTCATCAGCAAGAACAATATCAGCATACTTGCGGACGGAATAGGTTTCCTCCACAGCCTCGTCGTTGACATAGATCACGATCTTGTCGTTCATCTGTGCCGCGGCCAGATCTACCGTGTAGGTGTTGCCGTTTTGCTCTGCTGTAACAGCATTTCCGGCTACGGTGAAGGACACAGTGTCGCTTCCCGCAACGTTCATCACAAAGTTGATACCGATGTTGTCGCCCAGGGTCACATTCCAGCTTTCAACAACATCTTCCTCAGCAATAACCGTGGTGTAATAGGTGGTGTTTCCGTCATCCTTCACATACAGCTCGATATTCTGCTGACCGGATGTGTAGTAACGGAACATATAGCTGTCTGCTGTTGTGGCGTTAAACTTCAGATATGTGCCGGCTTCACTGGTGATCAGTGCGTGACCGTTGGAATCCAGAGCCAATGTGTTTGTATAGACAGTGCTGGTGCTGGCGTTCAGGCCGTTGGAGTTTGCAGTACGGCCAACATACAGCCCACTGAGGGACTGAACGGTGTAGGCATCGCCGGATGCAGCAATGATGAATTTATAAGGATCGCCTTCGGCGGCAGAAATTGTGTTATCCGTAATAGTCACGGTTACATAGTTGTTTGCGGCTTTCAGCGTATCCTGAGAATCCAGGCTGCCATCGAAAATGTAGCCGGTAGTTCCGTCCAACTCGTAAACGATCAGGTATTCGCCGGACCAATCCTCGGGAACAGCAGTGACCTTCGTATAATCACCGGTGCTGCCCTCGTCTGCCACCACATAGGTGTAGACTGCCTGCAGGGTGATGGCTTCGGTGGCTTCATAGGCAGCGCCGGCTGCGTAAACGGTGGGCTTTTCGGTAACATTGTCCACTGTTTCCACAGCCCAACCAGCAAAGGTATAGCCCTCAGGCGCGCCTGCCTCAGGCAGAGTGATGCCGCCGCTGACATACTCGACATCCGCAACAGCGTCTACGCCTTCCGGTACGGAGAAGCTGACATAGAAGATCTCATAGCTGTCGCCGCAGACACTGCAGGTGTAGGTATTGCCTTCCAGTACATAATCGTGACCGGTGGCTGCCACCTCGTCTGCTGTATAGCTGTCGCCGCAAGTGGGACAGGTATAGGTGGTATAGCCAGCCGCTGTACAAGTGGGCGCTGTTACAACGGCTGCATATTCGTGTTCGCAGGTACCCACTCTGTATACTGTCAGATTATTGACACGAACCTGAGCGCTAAGAGTAAAGCTCAGTTCATCCACTGCATTGGCAAATTCAATGGTAACCGTAGAACCGCTTTGAGTTACTGTGGCGTTGGAATCGGTAATAGAGCTTGCCAAGGCCGCAGCATAGCCGGCTGTATTACAATTCACAACGATCTTGTTCATTCCGGGGAAGGCAATGATGATCTCAGAACTCTTGTAGAACCGGGCAGGATTGCTGTAATCCGCCACATTGCTGGTGGAGTTACCCTTGTTGTTTGTCAGGGTCGCGCCATCATTTGCCCACACCTGAGATTCGGTACTCAAAGATACACGCTGGTCAGTGGTGCTGAAGTCGATGGTAACCTCAGCGCTGGCAACAGGCTGTGTTTCTGCGGGTTCGCTGGTCTCAGGCTCGGTAGTCTCAGGCTCGGTTACTTCGGGCTCAGTTGCTTCAGGCTCAGAAGGATCTTCCGGTTCTGCTTCGCCGCAAGCGGAGCATACACCATCCACATAGCTGTGACCGGCAGCAGGGATGGCTTCTGTTTTGCTATCACCGCAAGCAGAGCAGGTGTAGGTCATAACACCGTCTGCGGTACAGGTAGCAGCAGTGGTGACAGCGCCTTCATTGTAGCTGTGACCAGTAGCGGGAATTGCCTCTGTATTGCTTTCACCGCAAGCAGAGCAGGTGTAGGTCATAACACCGTCTGCGGTACAGGTAGCGGCGGTGGTAACAGTGCCTTCACCGTAGCTGTGACCGGTGGCAGGCGTAACCTCAGAAGATATTACTGCACCACAATCATCACAGGTTATGGTTGTGCTACCGTCTGTAGTACAGGTGACTTCTACAGTTGTAGTTGTTGTGTTTTCATGGCTACAGGGGTCGCCGATCACAGTGGTGTAATAGGTGGTACCTGCTTCACCCTTGACATAGAAGCCCAGGGTCTGATCAGCCGTATTGCCGGTAGTATTGGTGTAGCAACGCCAGTCAGGATTTGTTCTATAAACACCTACATAACGGCTGGTGCCGGTATGCTGCAAATAACCGCTGGTACCATCGATCACAAAGGTATTTGCGGTATCTGTACCCACACGGACACCATTGTTAGTATTGGTGCAGTACAGCCATGTGGAGGTGCTTCCATTGGGATAGAAAATATAGCCGGTTGAATCGCCGCCGATGTTCCATACAAGATCAGCATCAGGCTCTGCACTGAGCTTATCACCATTAACGGTAACGATAGTAGCAGCAGGTGCCTTGCTTGTGCCGTTGGCGCTGGACAGTGCGTATACGGTGCCGTCGGTGTAGGTCATAGTTACAACAACGCTGTCCGTGTCAGCAATGTCGGCAATGTCTGTCAAAACATATTCGGTACTACCGCTACCGCCGACCGCATAGGTATACAGCGCATACAAGGTTGTATCAGCAGTTGCATTGTAAGTCTCCCCTGCCTGCAGGATTTCGGGGGCTTCCTGTGCATTATCAACAGCAGTAGCAACCCAGCCTACAAAGGCATAGGTGTAAGTTCCCGTGGGGATGCCTGCCTCAGGCAGAGTGATACCGGAATTATTGCAGGACATATCTTCGATGGCGGTCACACCGCCGGGAACAGCAAAAGATACGGTGTAGGTTTCGCCCAAGGCATCTACATAGTCCCCCACATAGCTGTTGCCGCAGGCGGAACAGGTGTAGGTGGTGTAGCCTTGCTCGGTAGCAGTGGGCGCGGTCACCACAGATTCATAGCTGTGACCGGTGGCGGCAATGCTTTGGGTCTCGGTTTCGCCGCAGGCAGCACAGGTGTGGTTCTGCTCACCGGCAGTTTCGCAGCCGGGGGTGGTGGTAACATCCCAGTCGCTCCAGCTGTGACCCAGCGCGTCAACAACCTCGTGACCGCTCACATAGGTGCCGCAATCACTGCACTGAGTGCCGGCAGTGTAACCGATCTCGGTACAGGTAGCCGCAACAGCAGCTACCTCAGTGGTATTTTCGTGCGCACACAGGGTGGAGATATAGTAGGTCGTACCGGCAGTGCCGTCCTTCACATACAGGGCAATAGCCTTCTGGTTGCTGTAGGAAGAGGACTTATAGTAGCGGAAACGGCTTGCATCGGTATTAAACCGCAGGACAGAGGTATTGCTTGTGATAGTAGCATTGCCGCTGGCATCAATAGAAATCGTATTAGCAGCAGGTTCTGTGCCGGTATTGAGTTTGTTAGAACCGGAGGTGCCGCTGATATAAGTACCTGCAGCCGTCAAAATGGAATAACCGCCGTCCATTGCAGCAATAGTGACCTTATAGGGATCACCCTCTGCTGCGGAGATGGTGCTGTCAGTAATGGTTACAGACGCATTGTTACCATCGGCATCCAGGGTTTCCAGGCTGCTGTCCATAACCAGGCTGCCGTCTTCGTATACAATAACATACTCACCGGACCAGTCAGCAGGTGTAGTGGTGACCTTTATGTAGTCGCCGCTGCCACCGTCGGAGGATGCTTCCATATAGCTGTACAGAGCGTACAGGGTGGTATTTGCAGTGGGAATAAAGGAATCGGTGTAGTAGCTGGGCTTTTCGGTGGTAGCTTCGCTCAGAGGCGCCGTTGTCCAGCCCAGGAAATTATAGCCTTCGGGAGCTTCTGCGGTGGGCAGGCTCATAGAATCGCCTGCGTAGCCGGTCTGACCGGCAACATCGGCGCCGGAGAAGCTGACGGTAACACTGGTCTTGGCAGCAAAGTTGATCTGCACGGTGCAGTCAGATTCTGCAATTACAGAGAAAGTGTTGCCGTTCTGATTGACGGTAGCAGTACCGCTGACAACCGTAGCGCTCTCGGCAAAGTAGCCCTCAGCAGGTGTGGCTGTAATGGTGTTGCCACTGACAGAAACAGTACCGTAGCTGGTATTGTTGCTCTGTACGGTCACATCGTACTGGCTGAACAGGGTGTATGTAGATTTTACGGTCTGCAGGGAGTCCGCACCGTAATTAGAGGTGCCGGAGCGCTGACCGGGGTGGGTATCCTCGTCAGAAACCACAATGGGGAATGCGGCGTAGTCTGCCCGGGCGGCAGAGATGGTGCTGTAGCCGTCCGTGTAGCCGTAGTGGGTCGCAATGGTGGTAGACCAGTCCCAGTTGCCCCACTTGGACTTCATAGCAGCAATAGATGTGGCAACGTCGCTGCCGGCGATCATATTGTCCCAGAAGGTTTCTTCGTATACATAGTCGCCAGCGAAGGTAACGGACTGAGAATAACCGTAAACCACTTCCACGCCCATTTCACGCATAGGAGTGGAGAAGGTATCCGTAGCCATACCCAGACAGATGGCCATCCACAGGATACCTGCGGGGCTGTTGGAGGTCATATGGTTGGCAATGGAAGCACCGGTGATCCAAATGCCGTCGCTGTAGTACAGCGCGCCATCAGCATAGTCCTCGTCAGTCAGACCTGTGGTACTCTTCATACACAGATAGGAATAATTGGCACCGGAAACATAGTCGGAGCCGTTTTCATAGTCGGTAGAGCCGTGGGAGTCAAAGATAACCACAGCGCCGTTGCTCATTGCTTCAGCGACCTTGTCGATAGTTGCGGCAGTACCGGAGTACAGGGTATAACCGTCGGTATCACCGATGGCGGAAGCAATGGAGGTTGCTTCGTTTTTGTACTGATCGGTGAAGCTGTCGTCATAACCGTAGTAGGGCGCGATCAGGTAGACCTGATTGCTGCTGGGCCAGCCGCCCTTGGTAGCCACAGGCTCATTGTAGGCGCCGTCGGGGGTGGGGTTTTCAGGAGCAACCATATTGCTTTCGATCTCCCGCATACGGGGGCTGTAAACGCAGCAAATGCCTTCCTCTGTCCACCAGGTGAAGGAATTGCCGTTGCGCTCCAAAGAGCCTTCAACATAGTTTTCGGATGCCATAACGATCTGGGCTGCCGCATCGGCAAGCTGGGTCTCGGTGGCACTCTTCTTTGCAGGGGAAGCCTCCATCTCATCGATCTGCGCAAACAGATCGTCAATGGGCGCATAGTCCTCCTCCGTAAATACAACGGGGTCGCTGTTGGTCTGCGCTGCTGTGTCGTCTGCATAAACTGCAGGCAGCATAGAACCCAACATAACAAGGACCATTAACAGGGAAAGAATACGCTTAAAAGTGGTTTTCACGCCGTTCATCTCCTTATTATTTTATGGCATAATCTATTGTAATCCAAAAAATTCCGCTTTGCAATAGATACCGGCATTTTTTGAACATTTTGTTAATATTGCTTATTTTTCCCGCCCATAATTTCTTGCATTCACGCCATCCTAAACATAAAGGAGGCGAAATACTGTTGAGGTTTTCAAAACTATTTCTGATTTTGATCGGAATCAGTATTTTTACCGCCGGCTGCAGCGCTCCAAAAAACACATCCGCACCGCCGGCATTGGTCACAGCTGTGGAGGTTGCGTATGATTTTGATACCGTCCATCTGCAGCGCAAATACACAGATACAGCGAAAATGGACGCTGTGCTTTATTATCTTTACGGTCTTTCTCCCTACGGGCAGGCCAAGGAGGATCCGGAGCTGCTTCCCGGAGAAAGCTGCTGCATTACCCTCACCCTCTCAGACGGGCAGATCCGCACCTACCGCCAGCGGGCAGGCCGCTATCTGTGCGTTGACAGCAGCCCCTGGAAAACCATCGATCCGGACAAGGCCGCACAGCTTCTGCCCCTGGTAGAAAAAATGCCCAGCGACAGTAATCAGTTGACAGTTGACAGTTGACAGCGTTCAATGCGTTAAATCAGAATTTACAGTGCTAAATGTAGGGACCGGCGTCCTCGACGGTCCGTAAATATTTTCGACCTCGATGGGCGAAAATATTTCAAATTTGCACCATTTTAGAACAAAATCGACCCATCGAGGACCGATTTTGTTACGGACCGTCGAGGACGTTCGCCCCTACGAAAATGTCGGTTAGGATCCGTAGGGGCGACCTTTGGTCGCCCGCGGGCGGGGAGACCCCGCCCCTACAAGCACGCACCAGCATTTTTAAATGTAGGGGCGGATATCATCCGCCCGCCAAATGTATCGTAAAAGGAGATAGAAATATGAAAGCAACAGGAATTGCTCGTCGGGTGGAGGAATGTGTTATAATAGGACAAAAGTCGAAAAAACCGCATAAACACTAGGGTTTTCGCTGGTTTGCCCCATTGAACGCATTGGTGTCAAAATCGGGTTTTGGCGGTTTTTATACATAGCAAAAGCGAGGTGAATTTCACCTCGCTTTATTCAGGAAAATAGATTGCAATATATTTCTGGGTTATTGCCGTAGCACCGGTTAAGTAGGAGATTTTTGCAACACCCTCTGTTTCAAAATCCGCTTTGCCAAAGGAGTCCAAAACAATAGGTTCGTCATCAACCCTATATTCCTGTGTAAGAGCTTTGGGATCGAGGATGTTTTGGCAAATAATAGTATGCACCTTGTTTTCGTAGTTAACATAGAAAACATACCCGTCTTTTGCGCCTAAAACATAATAGAATTTCTCTGATATTTTACCCGTTTCCACATCACAATAAATTGCCCAGTTTGTAGACAACCCTGTTCCGGTTTGCGTTGAAACTTCCAAAACAGATGTGGATAAAGGTTTTATATTGGGAGGTTTAATAGCGGCTGATT
>CAZLLC010000082.1:0-7542 GCA_964560245.1 uncultured Oscillospiraceae bacterium
ACCGCCAGGGCGACAAGTGGTGCATCTACCCCATGTATGACTTCGCCCATCCCATTCAGGATGCTTTGGAGGGTATCACCCACAGCCTTTGCTCCCTGGAATTTGAAAATCACCGCCCCCTTTACAACTGGGTGGTAGAAAACGTTTCCGTTCCTCACCATCCCCGGCAGATCGAATTTGCCCGGCTGGGTATCGACCATACGGTGCTTTCCAAGCGGAAGCTTCGTCAGTTGGTGGAAGAGGGCCGTGTTTCCGGATGGGACGATCCCAGAATGCCCACCCTGTGCGGTTTGCGCCGCCGCGGCTATACACCTGCATCCATTCGCAACTTCTGTGACCGTGTTGGCGTGGCAAAATCTCCAAACACCATTGAATTTGGTTTCCTGGAACACTGTCTGCGTGAGGACCTGAACGAAACAGCACAGCGTGTGATGGCTGTTCTGAAGCCCTTGAAGCTTACCATCACCAACTATCCGGAGGGTAAATCTGAAACCTTCCAGGTGGAAAACAATCCCAACGATCCTGATGCCGGCACAAGAGCAGTCACCTTCTCCCGCAACCTGTGGATCGAAGCAGATGACTTCCTGGCAGAGCCTATCCCCAAGTATAAGCGGCTCTTCCCGGACGGTCCTGAATGCCGTCTGAAGGGCGCTTACCTGATCACCTGCACAGGCTTTGTGAAGGACGAGAGCGGTAACATCACCGAAGTTCTGGCAACCTACGACCCGGAATCCAGCGGCGGCGATCCTGCCGACGGCCGTAAGGTCAAGGGCGCAACCATTCACTGGGTGGATGCCAACAACTGCTGTGACGCGGAGGTGCGCCAGTACTCCAATCTCTTTGATGATCCCGATCCGGATGCTTCCGGCAAGGATTTCATTTCCTGTCTGAATCCCAACTCTTTGGAGGTACTGACCGGCTGCAAGCTGGAAGCAAGCCTTAAAAATGCCAAAGCACCTGCTTCTTATCAGTTCATCCGGCTTGGTTACTTCTGCCCTGACAGCAAGGACTGCACACCTGATCATTTGGTATTTAACCGCAGTGTCAGCCTGAAGGACAGCTTCAAGCCCTCTAAATAACATTTTTCCCGGACAGCCAGGCTGTCCGGGATCTTTTTATTTGTTTAACTGTGCCTGAAGGTGCATCGAAAGTACCGCCAAGGAAGTTGCCATATTTTCATTCTGCACCAGTGTATTTTGCGGCACATCCAAATGAACGGGCGCAAAATTCCAAATAGCTTTGATGCCGCACTGGATCATCCTGTCACAGACCTGCTGGGCGTGTTCTCTGGGCACGGTGATGATACCCATATGTACGTTATGCTTCAGGCAATATTCTTCTAATTGATCCATATGTAAAATCGGCTTATCATCAGTATTATTCGATACCGGATCAATATCGAATGCCGCCAGAATATTCAGGCCATAAGCTTCAAAACCGGAATAACCCAAAAGCGCCTGCCCCAGCTTGCCAGCGCCGATCAGAACAGCGTCCGTAGTATTGTCATAGCAAAGATACTGGCTGATATTTTCCATCAATTCTTTTCTGGGATAGCCGATCTTAGGCTTGCCGGCTTTGGAAACAACAGCTAAATCCTTTCTAACCTGTACCTCGCCCATATTCAGCGCATTGGCGATAGTGGTGGCAGAAATATACGGATGACTTTCTTCCGGCAAAGACTTCAGATAGGAAAGATACCCGGGTAGTCTTTTTAAAACCGCTTTTGATAATTCTTTTCGCTGCATATCGCTACCTCTTTTCGATATATATTTTTTATCGATATTATTATATATCGATTGTAGCATTATCCGCTTATATTTGCAAGCAAAATTTTACACACAGCTTGTCTGCCGCAAAATTTCCTTCTTCAATCTGAGCATTATCCGCTTTTCCAATCGGGAAATGTAGGATTGAGATATTTGCAGTTTTTGCGCCACTTCTTTTTGTGTCAGTTCCTTTTGATTTTCCAGTCCAAACCGCATTGTGATGATCTGTCTTTCTCTATCCGGTAATTCCCGTACCGCCTGACGCAGCAAAAAAAGATCCACATCATCTTCCATAGGGCGCAGGATCATATCTTCATCTGTCCCCAAAATATCAGACAGAAGCAATTCATTGCCATCATAATCCATATTGATCGGCTCGTCCAACGATACCTCATTTTTTTGATTGGATGTTTTACGGATATACATCAGGATCTCATTTTCGATACACCTGGATGCATAAGTTGCCAACTTGATATTTTTATCACGCCTGTATGTATTGACCGCTTTGATAAGGCCAATGGTGCCGATCGAAATCAGATCTTCAATATATACACCGGTATTTTCAAAGCGTTTTGAAATAAAAACAACCAGTCTGAGGTTTCTCTCGATCAGTAATTGTTTTGCCTCCTCGCTCCCCTGCTCCAGCTGTTCCAGGGCTTCCATTTCAGCTGTTCCCTTCAGTGGCGGCGGCAACACATCACTGCCGCCTATGTAGTAGATCTTCCCAACCCGGGCACATACAAGTTTTCTCAAAAGCTTTGTCCAGTAATTCATTATTAAATTCCTCCAATTAAAGCTTGATATTTTCCGTTTTCATCCAGGTTTTCCGGTGCAAAAGCAACGATGGAGCTCCCATATCGACCTCCTATTTTTGTATTCGGTATCTGCAAAGCAAGCAGCATTTTCCCCGATTCTCCCACCGTTTTATAGGGAATTAGCCGAAGCCCCGGAATAGCACCGATTACATCCACGGGCTTTAACAGCTGTTTTCCGGTCAGTCCTGTCAATTCTTTAGCAATATCCGCGCCAACGATCATCACCGGCTTGCCTGATACCGGGTCACGCAGGAGATTTCCCGTATCGCGCAATGCTGTCAGCTTGACCGTCTTTTGCCGATACTGAAGCTCTACCGGAACAAATAAACGGCTTCCAGTGTGTCCCAAGAAAGTCAGCAAACCTATTCCGCATAAGGTTATTCCGTATAAAAAATATATTTTCGAGCCCCGTCCGTTGGCATCCAATGCTATACGCAGCAGAGAAAAGATCATTCCACGGCAAAAAAGGTCACGATCCATTCCAAACGCAGTCAGACAGATCAGAAACAGGCTGACTCCATACCACACAGGGCCATCCAAAAAGCTTAACCGGGGCACTGTGGAAGCTGCCGCATAGAAGCAGCCGATCAATGCGCCCAACGCAGCCCGTCCGGGGTGTAAATAACAGTCTGTCAGCCTGCTTGCAGCCAAAATCAATATAAAATTGACTGCAAAATGCAAGATCATCGCTATGATTACAAAGCGTTCCATCAGGCTTCCTCCTCCGGAATTTTCGTGCCTTCAGTATATCTGCTTTCCAATTCAAAAATCGTCGCTTGCAAGAAGGCTTCTTCCCTCAAGAAGTGTGCCCAACTGACTGTCTGTCACCGGTGTTTGTCCTGTTAACAAAAAAACCGGCAGCTGATTTTCTCAGCTGCCGGAGGAGGCTGTCGATATGTTTTCTTCTCTTGTTATTTGCCGAATATTCTTTTCAGCCTTAAACCGGGGAACCATAATTTCGTGGCTGCATCCTAAACATCTTAAACGAAAATCCGCACCGGTACGAAGTACCTGCCATCTTTTTTCTCCGCAGGGATGGGCTTTTTTCATCACCAGAACATCGCCAACACGCACATCCATTACTTTTCCCCCTTTATGGCTTCCCAATATTGCTTGGCGGCCTGCTCTACCTTGTTTGGACCAAACTCGTAATAATGGGCATCTTTGATCTCATCAGGAAGATATTGCTGTTTTACCCAATGGTTTGGGTAATCGTGGGGATATTGATAGCCCTGCTGCCGTTCCATCGTGTAGGTGTCGGCGTGGACATTCTGCAAATGTCTTGGGAAATCTCCGCCCATACCCTTCTGAATATCCTGCGTTGCTGCCGCAAGAGCCATATATGCGGAATTGGATTTTGGAGATGTGGCCATCAGAATAGCCGCATCCGCCAAAGGAATTCTCGCTTCCGGCATTCCCACCATCAACGCCGCATCGATACAGGACTTCACAATGGGAATGATCATTGGATAAGCAAGACCCACATCCTCACAGGCGATCACCATCAATCGGCGGCAGGCAGACTGCATCTGACCAGCCTCTAAAAGCCTTGCCAAATAGTGAATTGCCGCATCCGGATCAGAACCCCGAACAGATTTTTGAAGAGCGGATAACAGGTCAAAATAGTTATCCCCTTCCCGGTCTGCCCGAATGGCGCTTTTTTGAGAAACCGCAATAGCATCATCAAGTGATAAGGGCAACACCTCGCCTTGAGGCTGACCGGCAGAGAATAAAACCTCTACCGCATTCAAAGCTTTACGCAAATCACCGCCGCAGGCACCGGCAATGTACTCTAAGGCACCTTCTTCCGGCTGTGCGGTCAACGCTGTGCGCTGCTCCAAATAGGACACTGCTCTTTGAACCGCTTTTAAGGCAGCTTCACTGGAGATCTGCTTAAATTCAAAAATAGTGGAGCGGCTGAGGATCGCATTAAATACATAAAAATAAGGGTTTTCCGTTGTAGAAGCGATCAGCGTGATCTTTCCGTTTTCAATATACTCTAAAAGAGATTGCTGCTGCTTTTTATTGAAAGACTGGATCTCATCCAGATACAACAGCACACCGTTGGGCGCCATAAATGTATCCAACTGCGCAACGATGCTTTTAATATCCGCGGTGGACGCGGTGGTAGCATTAAGCTGATACAGTGCCCTTTTTGTCTGCTTCGCTATAATATTGGCAACAGTCGTTTTGCCTGTACCGCTGGGACCGTAAAAAATCATATTGGGGATATTACCGGATTCTACAAGGCGACGCAAAATAGCGCCTTCGCCCAAAATATGCTCCTGCCCGAATACTTCATCAAGACTTTCCGGACGCAGAAGATCTGCCAAAGGCTGATACATTACACCACCCCTTTCTGTTTTTCGATATTATACCATACCCATACTGAAATTGCATCTATTATTTCAGAAAAATTTCCCCTGCCCAACGGCAGAGGAAATTGTAATGTCATTATAGCTGCGAGAAAACGCAACCCAAAGATTGGTGCAGCACAAGATCTGCCTGATCGTCGTAGAAGGTTTTATCCAAATTGATCAGCACAAGCCGATTGCCCGAATAATACTCCACAAGACCGGAAGCAGGATACACCGAAAGACTGGTTCCGCCAACGATCAGCATATCCGCGTTCTGAATTGCTGAGATACTTTTTTGCAGAACTTCACTGTTCAAGCTTTCTTCATACAGCACCACATCCGGTTTTACGGTTCCACCGCAATCACACAGCGGAACATCCGGACATTCCTTTACAAATTCAGCCGTATGGAATTTTCCGCATTTAACGCAGTAATTTCTATATACACTGCCGTGAAGCTCCAAAACATTTTTACTTCCCGCTTTTTGATGCAGTCCGTCAATATTTTGGGTAACAACAGCGCTCAGCTTCCCCTCCTGCTCCCATTGCGCCAGCCTTCTGTGGGTCACATTGGGCTCAAAACCAAGAGGTAGCATTTTATCTTTATAAAAGCGGAAAAAATAGGACGGGTCCTTCAGGTAAAAGCTATGGCTGATAATGGTTTCCGGCGGGTAGTCAAATTTTTGACTGTACAGACCGTCGGTACTGCGAAAATCGGGAATGCCGGATTCTGTACTCACACCGGCACCGCCAAAAAAGACGATCCGGTTACTTTCCTGAATCCACTGCCTTAATATTTGCAGCTTCATTTTCTTCTTCCTCCATCTGCGCCAGCAGCTTGCGATCCTGCTTGCTGCTCAGATCCAGCTTTTCGTACATATCCGGTCTGCGTGCTTTGGTGCGTTTCAGCGCCTCTTTTCTGCGCCACAAGGCAACTTTACCGTGATCACCGGAAAGCAGGATCTGGGGCACTTCTCTGCCATGCCAAACCGCAGGACGGCTGTATTGGGGATACTCCAGCAAACCGTTAAAATGGCTTTCATCCTGAAAGCATTCCGGGTCTGCCAATACACCGGGCACCATACGGCACACCGCATCTGTCACCGCCATCGCAGCGATCTCGCCGCCGGTCAAAACAAAATCACCCAGAGAGATCTCCTCGTCCACACATTCGTCGATGAAACGCTGATCAATACCCTCATAGTGACCGCAAACAAGGATCAAATTATCCAGCTTGCTCAAGCGAATGGCATCTTCCTGACAGAACGTCTTGCCACAGGGTGATAAAAACACCGTATGGACCGGCCCTGCCGCTTGATCGCAAACCGCTTCCCAGCAGCGATACAGCGGATCTGCCTGCATAATTGCGCCACGACCGCCACCGTAAGGATAATCATCTACCTGACACTGCTTACTGGCGGTATAATCCCGGATCTGATGGGCAGCAATGCGGAGGATCCCCCGTTCCTGGGCTCTGCCCAAAATGCTGTCAGCCAGCACGTCCTCAACAGAGTCAGGAAACAATGTTAAGATATCAATTCTCATCGGTACACATTCCCTCGATCAGCTTTACATCCATCCGATTTGCATCCAGATCTGTTGCCAAAACAAATTCTTTCACTGCCGGTATCATATAGCTGTGATCTCCCTTGACCACATAGACCTTGTTTCCGGGATAATCCAGCACATCTGCAATGGTACCGATCAGCGTGTCACCGGTATAGACCTCCATACCGATCAGCTCAGCTGCAAAAATTAAGCCTTCAGGCGCATCCTCCCGATACACCTTCAGCACTTTGCCACGCAAAAGCTGGGCATCCTCCATAGTATCCACGCCGGACAGCTTCAGAAGATTGCAGCTTTTCTGCACACGGCACTGTTCCACCATATATTCCTTCGTGCCAATCAGAACACGGTTAAATTCCAATAAAAATTCAGGGCTGTCTGCCCAAGGCAGGACCTTTACCTCCCCACGGACACCGTGGGTCGTAACGATCTCACCTGCTTCCAAAAACTGGAGTTTCATATCATATCCTCCTAAATAATGGGGCACCTCTAAAATTCAATTTTAAGAGGTGCCCAATAGGAAAATGCGTGGCGCCAAGCGTCACGCATAACCCGTTAATCCACGATATCGACCGTGATCTTTTCGCCGGTGCGCTGGGCAACGGTTTTCACGATTGTGCGAATCTCCTTCGCGATCCGCCCCTGGCGGCCGATGACCTTACCCATATCCCCGGGTGCGACGTGCAGCTCCAAAACGGTGCCGTCCTCGCCGGGAACCTCAGTAACAGTAACTGCGTCCGGATCGTCCACCAAGTTTTTTGCCAGATACAGCAAAAGTTCTTTCATTTCGAAACTCCTTTGGTGGTTCTTACAGAACGCCGGCGTTCTTCAGCAGGCCGCGAACGGTATCAGTGGGCTGTGCGCCATTCTTGATCCAGTTCTGAACCTTCTCTGCGTCCACAGTAACGGTAGCAGGGTTGGTCAGGGGGTTGTAGGTACCGATCTCCTCGATGCAGCGGCCATCACGGGGGCTGCGGGAGTCAGCAACAACAATACGGTAGTAAGGAGCCTTCTTTGCACCCATTCTTCTCAGTCTGAT
>CAZLLC010000083.1:0-7414 GCA_964560245.1 uncultured Oscillospiraceae bacterium
GGCCTCCTGCACCGGCGGCTGTGTACAGACCCCCGGCTTTATGGGTCACGGCCGTCACTTCATCAGCTCCAAGAAGTTTGTGGCTGCTGAAGGCGGTATTGCAAGAATCGTTTGGATGCCCAAGGAGCTGAAGGACGATGTGGCAGACCGGCTCAACGCCACTGCCAAGGAGCTGCTGGGCATTGATAACTTCACCGATATGATCGCTGACGAAACCGTCACCTGTGACTGTGAGGAGCTGTACTCCTGGCTGGCTGAAAAGAACCATCCCGTTCTGAACCTGGAGCCTCTGATGTAATTTGAAAAAGCAGGGCGGGGGCTTGCCCCCCGCCCTGCTTATGGTAAAGGGAGATACAAAATGGAAACATCATTTGAAGTGAAGTATTACGAAAATCATAAGATGATTGCAGAATTTGCAAGAAAGCACTCCGTAGGACCGCGTATGCCGTTGCTTCTTGGATTTTGGGTGTTTTATTTTGTTTTGCTTGTCCTTTCAATACAAAGGGGCGTATTATACGAACGCGACTATATGTTCCTTGGAATGGGCATATGTATGCTTTTAGTTGGCTTTCTTCCTCATTTGTATGCGTGGTCGCTTATAAAAAACGCAAAGAAACAAAATGACGGTGTTCTTCCTCAAACAATTGTTACCTTTGGCGACACCATTGAAATCCATGAGGGCATGGTGCATCTTACAATAGAATACCGCAAAATCGTTCGTACAATCAGATTGCAGAATAGCTATATGCTGATGCTTGGTAAACGAAACGGGGTTATGCTTGACCCGAATGGTTTTACAAAGGGCTCTTTCCAGGAGTTTAAACAATTTCTCCGGGAAAAATGTCCCGGACTGACAGTTGTTGAATAAATAGTTTAATGGATGAATTAGAATGAAAGTGCGGCCGAGCCGCTCTGTAGACTGTAGCATTTTTTGGGACGCGTTGCAAAATGGTTTGCAACGCGCCCTTGCTTTTGGTTCTTGATATGCTATAATAAACGAAAAAACACAAAGGTTTTTGGAGGCTTTATATGAAGCGGCTGTTTTCTGTTTTTTTGGCTCTTTGTCTGATTTTTACGATGATTCCACAGGTGTCGGCACAGGAGGCAACTGCAGTGGTTGATACCGAAGATGTTACCCTGGAGGGTACAGATTCCCTGGGAACGCTTTTGACAGAAGAAATTCTGCAGGAGCAGGCAGAGGCTGCCCAGGCACAGGCAGAATATTCCGATGAATACTGTGTACTGGATCTGACTTTCCAGAGTAATGTTGCCACTGTGGAGTACTCCACTGCGGAAAACGCCATACTCGTGGTTGCAGTTTACACGGAGGATGGATTGCAGCTTGTCACCAGCGGTAAGACCCTGGTAGACCCGGAGCAGACTACGGCAACCGTAACTGTGGATTCTCTGCCGGAATATTTCGGCGCATCGGCATTTTTGCTGGATGTGTACGACAGTGCTCCGCTGTGTGCTGCCTACTATACCCCGATGTATACCCAGGAAATGCAGGAGCTGATGGTTTCCACAACCGACGATTATGACGCAGCCCTCGTTTTAAATCTGGATCAGAGTTCTAACACAAACTTTGCCGTTTATCAGGAAAATGTGACCGTGATCCCGGTGCAGGCGGGGGTCAACACTGTCACCACCGTTGACAACGATAATATGGTCTATGTGATCGAGAACGCAGACGAAAACATTACCAATCTGCAAGCCGGGGAGGTTTTTGCCTATAACTACGCCGATTCCCAAGTGCTGATCGCAAAGGTAGCCTCCGTGACCCTGGATGGCACCACTGCTACCGTCACCGGCGGTGATCTGGAGATATCGGAAGTATTCTCTCACTTGAAGATCGAACAGACCGGTGATCCTGCCGAGCTGGAAGTGGATGAAAGTGAAGCCGATGAGGGCATTACCTATATGGAGGCTCCTGTTACATATGCCGAAGAAGGGGAACTGAAGAAAAGCCTTTCTGCCAATTTCTATGTTGAAAAGGAGCTTGTGGGCGACGATGATGCCAATGTTTCCCTGGAGGGCAGCGTGGCATTGGATTTGGATGTGACCGTATCCTTTTATATTTCTGCGTCCAGGCAATTTGTAAAATTCCGTACCAATATTTCTATGGAAACCGCCCTGGAGGCTACAGGCAGTGTGACCTTCAGTGCCAAGCTGCCCAAGCTGACCTGCAATATTTACGGTATTGGCGTAGGCTTTAAGCCCAGGCTGGAACTGGAATTTTCCGCTGCTGTAGAATTTACTGCGACGACTTCTGCCACTGTAGGCTTTTCTATGGATGTGGACAAGGGATTTAAAAACCTGTCTAAAAAGCCTACGGTAGAAACGGATCTGCAAATAGAGGGCACTGTGTTTTTAGGTTTGGATATGCACCCCACCATCAATATTCTGGACGGTACTGTAGCAGAGCTGTCGCTGAACACGCCAATTGGTTTTGAGCTTGTGGCAAAGCCCGCCGGACAGCTTGTGGAAAAGCAGGATCCAGGGGTTGAAACTATGCACGATTGCGACCTTTGCATCCATATGGAGCTTAATTTTAAACGGGAGATCGAGATAGAGCTGCAGTTTCTTAAATGCAAGAGTCTGACCTTTGGTAAAACGCTGTCATCTAAAAAGAAAAAGATTTGTGATCTGTATTTTTCCGTAGATAACCTTGAATTTGGCAAAGGCACCTGCCCTTACCAAAGCCATTTGGTGACCGTCACCGTTACAGACAGCGAAGGCGCTGGCCAGTATAATGCGGGCGTATCTATCGTCGATTCCAATCAGGAACTTACCACTATATCTACAAACGAGCACGGCGCTTGCCGACTGTATTTGCCCACAGGCGCGTATACCTTTACCACCCAGATCGGGGATATGGAAGTATACAGATATCCCGAAATTACTGAGTCCTGTAAAATCGATATGAATCCTAAGGTGCCTGCTACCTTTGAGGGTATCTATACGGATGTGGTGGGCTATGAGAATGTGACCGACCACGGCAGCGTTTACGCCTCCGGTGAGTGTGGCGAAAATGTTACCTGGGCGCTTTATGCCAGCGGCCTCTTGAAGCTCAGCGGTACCGGCGCTACTTATGACTGGGTTGGCAATTCTCCATGGTATGATGTACGGCAATCCGTCAAGGCTATACAGGTGGAGGAAGGGATCACCTATGTGGGCAGCCGCGCTTTTTATCACTGCTATAATGCGACCAGTCTTGTTCTTGCGGAGGTGGTATCCACCGGTTATTCTGTCTTTGAAAGCTGTTCAGCACTTCGTCAGGTGGAGCTTGGAAACGGTTTAACACAGTTAGGCTTAAGTGCATTTAAATCGTGCAATGGTTTGGAAGAGATCCAATTACCGGATAGCCTGCAGATTTTTGGTACAGAAGTGTTTGCCGAATGCTCCAATCTTGTTCGGGTGGATATTCCCTACGGCGTGACGATTATTCCAAATGGAATGTTTAGAGCATGCAAAGCCCTGACCGATGTTACAATTCCGGAAACCGTAACTGTGATCGATTCTCAAGCGTTCCTTAGCTGCTCTGCACTGACGGCTGTGGAATTGCCTGAGAAGCTTACGACCATAGGTCAAAGCGCATTTCAAGCTTGTTCGGCGCTGGAATATGTAAATATCCCGGAAACAGTGACTGATATTGGAGAATATGCCTTCAGCAGCTGCTCCAGCCTTAGGCAGGCGGTAATCCCTTATGGGATCACCTACATAGCAGGTTATACATTCGACAGCTGCACCAATCTGCGCAATGTGCAGCTTCCGGATACGGTTACGAGAATCGATACAAAGGCGTTCCAGTATTGCAGCAGTTTGACCGGGCTGGAGCTTCCCGATGCTCTGACATACATCGGCTCACAGGCCTTTAATGGCTGCACTTTACTTGCATCCCTGTATTTTCCGGAAACACTGGCAACTATTGAGGCTAGTGCATTCGAGCGGTGCAGCGCCTTGAGTACACTGTATTTCACAGCAGATGCGCCCAGTATTCACTCCTCTTACGGTTTATACGGTGTTACGGCTACTGCCTATTATCCCTCAGGTAATGATACCTGGACGGAGGATAAGCTTGTAAGCTACGGCGGCACCATCGAATGGGTGGCCTACGATCCTGTCCAAACACAAATTAAGACACTGGAATATCAGGCACCGGCAGCTGTACCTGCCCTGAAATCTGTTTTTGGCGGTGAGGTTACCACCGAGGTTACGGAAACACAGGCTTTGAAAACCGCTTCCTTTACAGAGCTGGTACCACAAGGGCAGTATGCCTTACTGGTGGTGGTAAGCCTGGAAGCGGAGGATATGCTGGCAGCGGATAACCTGCTGTATATCAATCAGGGTACGGCGGATGACAGCGGCTGTCTGTCCTTTAACTATGTTCAGCGGGAAGAAATATACCCTGCCTATGTTATGGCTTGCGGCCCATCCGATAAAAACCTGAGCGATGCGGTCATCACATTCCCCTCTATGGTATCGGATGGACAGCTTCAGGCGGTATGCCCTGTGGTGGAATACGAGGGTAAAGTACTGACCGAGGGTCAGGACTATGTGCTTGTGGGAAATGTCAGCTTCACAGAAGGCGGAACATATACTTGTATGCTTCGGGGCATCCATAACTATGCAGGGCTTGTAAAGCAGGAGTATACGGTTTTGGACCGGACGATGCTTGATGGATGGAATCTGACTTTGGCAGATCAGATCTGTATGAATTTCTATATGTCGCTCAGTGACAGCGATTTAGAAAGCACCCAGGTCAGCATCACATTGGCAGGTGATACCACTGTTTATACTGCCGACACCTTCTGCAAGGACAGCGCTACCGACAAATTCATCTTCAAAGTTCCTCTTGCGGCGGCACAAATGACAGAAGCGGTCACCGTTACGGTTTATGCGGAGGAGGAGATAACAGAAACAAAAACCTACTCTGTTCGCCAATATGCCGATTACATACTGGATGAAGCAAATGGATATGACGATGTCACCAGGGAACTGGTGCGGCAGATGTTAGGCTACGGCAGCGCATCACAGATCTATTTTGACTATAATACCGACAACCTGGCAGATGCAGGTATTGCGGTCACTGCCGCCACTGTTCCGGATGCAGAATCTGGGGTGAATGTGACAGGCAGTTTATCGGGCGTTCGCTTCTATGGCGCATCCTTGGTGTATAAAAACAGGATCGCCCTTCGTTTCTATTTTATGGCAGAAAACATTGACGGCCTGAGCCTCAGGATAGGGGATAGCGTATATAAGCCCATTTCCAAGGATGGGCTGCACTATGTGCAGATCGAAAACATCCTTCCACAGGAGCTGAGCCATAATGTAGAGGTCACCGTATCTGACGATACTGATTCTTTGAAGGTTTCCTACGCGCCTTTGGATTACATCATCAGAATGTACAGCAAGGGTTCTGATAATACCAAAACCCTTGTCCAGGCACTTTACGGATACCACCTGGCTGCCAAGGACTATGCAGCCTGAAGTCAAATGGGGAGCAATTCTGAGCCACTGTAATATGCCTGTTGACGCTTTTGGAGTCTTTGTCGGTGGACAAGCTGGAGAAGCTGTGCTATAATCAGGAAAAGATTGATATACAGGGGCATATGGAGCATCCAGCTGCCCCGTTTCAAGGAAAGAGAGGATTTGACTATGCCCAAAGTGCTGTTCCAAATTGAGGGTGCGCAAACGGTTCAAATTGAATGTAACGCCGGTGATAACCTGCTGGAGCTGGCGCGCCGTGCCAATGTGGCTATTGACGCCCCCTGTTCCGGTAACGGCTCCTGCGGCAAATGCCGTGTAAAGCTTATAGAGGGGGAAGTGGAATCCATTCCCTCCCGTCATATCACCGACGAGGAATTTGAAGCCGGTTGGCGGCTGTCCTGCAACTGCAAGGTGGTAGGCGACTGCACGGTTATGGTGCCGGATATTGCATCTGCCTACCAGTCCAGAATGAAGACTGCCGACCTTTCCAGCCCCAAGGAAGTGGCGATTTTTGAGCAGACGCAAAATGCTTTAAAAGAAAGCGGCATCCATTTTGAAAACGGTTTTCGCTGTGCTGTGGTTTCCATGGCAGAGCCTACCTTGGACGACACTATGCCGGATAATGAACGGCTAAGCCGGGCAATTCAGGATGCGCTGGGAGTCAGCAGCGTCAGCATTCCCTATGCGGTGATGGTGGGGTTGGCATCCACTTTGCGGCAACATCACTGGACAGTTGCTGTCAAAGGTGAATTAAAAGATGATAGGTTTATCTGTATGGAGGTCTGTGACCCGGCAGATACGGCGCTTGTAGGCTGTGCCATCGATATTGGCACTACTACCGTTACAATGGTGCTGACAGACCTGACCACCGGCGCACTGCTGGCAAAGGGCTCCTCCGGTAACGGACAGATCCGCTATGGCGCGGATGTGATCAACCGGATCATTGAACAGGGCAAGCCCGGCGGCAAAAAGAAGCTGCAGGATGCCATCATCAAGGAAACTTTAACCCCCATTATTGCCAATTTGTGCCGCAGCGCCGGGATCTCTGCCCGGTCTGTGCTGCGCCTGTGCGTGGCGGCCAATACCACGATGAACCATCTGTTTGTAGGTGTGGATGGGGAAAGCGTCCGTATGGAGCCTTATATTCCCAGCTTCTTCGGTTGGGAAGGACTGCTGGCAGGGGATCTGAAGCTGCCTGCCAATCCTTTGGCGCCGGTGCTGATCGCACCGAATATCGGTTCTTATGTGGGCGGCGACATTACCGCGGGTACTTTGGCTGCCGGTTTTTGGGACAAGGATGAAATGAGTCTGTTTATCGATCTGGGCACCAACGGTGAGATCGTATTCGGCAACCGGGACTTTATGATGAGCTGCGCTTGCTCTGCCGGTCCTGCCTTTGAAGGCGGCGACATTTCCTGCGGTATGCGTGCCACCGATGGCGCTGTTGAAGCCTGCACCATCGATTGCGGCACCATGGAACCGACGCTGACAGTGGTAGGGGAGGATCATCAGAAGCCCGTTGGCATCTGCGGCTCCGGTATTATCGATATTATTTCCGAGCTGTACCGCTGCGGTATTATCAATTCCCGTGGTCAGTTTGTCCGGGAGGGCGATCGGGTCAAGCGGGATCAGCACGGTATGGGACGTTATGTGCTGGCATTTGCCGAACAGTCTGAAACAGGTCGGGAAGTATCCATCAACGAGGTGGACATCGATAACTTCATCCGGGCAAAGGGCGCAATTTTCTCTGCCATTGATACGCTGCTCAGCGCGGTGGATATGACCGTGGATATGATCGACAAGGTCTATGTGGCAGGCGGTATCGGTTCCGGTATCAATATGAAGAATTCTGTCAACATCGGTATGCTGCCGGATGTGGAGCTGGATAAGTATCAGTATATCGGTAATTCCTCCTTGTCCGGCG
>CAZLLC010000084.1:0-7399 GCA_964560245.1 uncultured Oscillospiraceae bacterium
CCTTGATCGTTCCGTCCTCAAGTACCCAGATACGCTCCTCAAACTTTTCGATAAAATACCGGTCTTGAGAATCGAACAGCAAAACACCGTAAAATTCTTCAATAGCCGCTTCTACCCATTCCCGGGAAGCAATGTCCAGATGGTTGGTGGGCTCATCCAAAATCAGAAGATTGATCTTCTCATCCATCAGCATACAAAGCCGCAATCTGGATTTTTCGCCACCTGAAAGATTTTCAACGGTTTTGAATACATCTTCACCCTGAAACATAAACGCGCCCAGACGGTCACGCGCAGTCTGCGGTGTGCAGTTTTTTTCATACAGCATCGTATCATACAAGCTGCGATGAGGATGTTCAAAATGGATGATCTGTGGCAGATAACCCCATTTTACCGTAGGGCCAAACTGAATTTTGCCGGTGCAGTCCTCTTCTGACAAAAGGCATTTGAGAAAAGTGGTCTTGCCTGTGCCATTATCACCCAGGAGGGCTATTCGTTCGCCACCTTCCACCAAAAGCTCCACATCAGAAAACAGCGTTCTCTGACCGTAGTTTTTCCCCAATCCACGGGTCTTAAAAACCACATCACCGGAAAACTCTTTTTCGCTGAAGCTCGCCTTCATCGTTTTTTCTGTTTTGGGTTTTTCGGTCTTTTGGATCCGTTCCATACGGTGCTGAATAGACATCGCCCGTCGGTACAATGTACGGTTATTGATGCCCCAGCCCTTCATTCGTTCAACAGTATACCCCAACTGCTTCAGCTTTGCCTGCTCCTGCTCATATTGCTTCAGCTGCAAATTGAAACGGGTCTGTTTTTCCTCTATATAGAATGAGTAGTTGCCGGAATAAAACTCTCCATGCCCATCTACAATTTCCACAACACGGTCTGCCACACGATCCAGGAAATAACGGTCGTGGGAAATCACCAAAACTGTGGATCTTATGGAATTGATATAGCTTTCCAGCCATTCCACACTGCGCAGATCCAAATGGTTTGTCGGTTCGTCCAAAAGTAAAATTTCCGTCTGCTCCAGCAAAAGTCTTGCCAGGTTCATCCGTGTCTTTTCACCGCCGGATAAGCTTGCAAAGGTTTGGCAGCGCTGATCCTTTGTGATTCCCAAGCCGTTACAGACCTTGTCGGTCTGCACATCCATATCATAGCCGCCACCAGCCTGAAAACGGTTTACGAGCGTGTCGTACTCCTGCAGCTGTTCATTGGTGGCGCCACTGGACATTTCCTGTTCCAGCTGTTCCATTCGTTCCTTGGTGCGAAGCACCTGCAAAAACGCAGAACGCAACACCTGTTCAACAGTCCATCCTTCCGGAAATACCGGAATTTGGGATATCAGGCCCATTTTCTTGTGGGGATTCACAAAGACCTGACCGTCATCATAATCCATTTCTCCGGTCAGGATCTTAAAAAGTGTTGTTTTTCCGCAGCCATTACGGCCCAAAATCGCAACACACTCCCCTTCCTGAACCTCAAAGGATAGACCCTGCAATATGTTTTCGCCGATAACGAAAAATTTAGTCAGATCCTTGACTGAAATATCGATCATGATGCCACTCCATAATCCGGTCACAGTAAATCTGCGATTCGGTAAAATTCATCTTTTGTATACAGTAAATTCAGTGCCTGCAGCATAGCGTTGCTGCTCATATGCTCCGGAAAATCCAGCATTTTTAAAAGCTTTTGCCGCTTTGCTCTGCTGTCCGGGTTTCCTGAAAGCCCCATATTAAACAGATCCAGTTTTGTGATCTGTTCCTTATAAACACTGGATTTTTCATCTTCAAAAGTCGCGCCGCAGCGACGCAAACAATCCAATATGACTTCCGGGGGCATACCTTCTACGCCCAATTTTCCTTCTTTTCCGGGTGCGTTCTTTCTCTTCTCCTTGCCGTAAACATCGGGAATATATGCGTGAAGCAGATACTTGGGCTCTATGGCGCTTTTCAGGTAGTTGCGGATCACAAAGCCTGCGCCGTCAGAATCCGTAAATACGATCAAGCCCCGCTCCTGTGCGACCCGGCGTAAAAGCTTCAGATCTTCCCGATTATTCATAATACCAAAACCGGAGGTTTCCAAGATCGGTGCATCAACGATCTGAGAAAGGGTATTTTTATCATATCGTCCTTCCACAACGATTGCCTGACGGATCTTAACCATTTTTAGCCTCCTGTGCAAGGCGGAGGATCAACATCTCCAGCAGGCGCTGAGGTTCGTCATAAGAGGTTTTGATGGCATTGTCCGTTTCCATTACCTGCTCAGCCGCAACCCGGCAGAAGCGGGCGGAGAACCGCCCTGCTGCAGACATTGTTTTTCTCGCCGGATATTCACCCATACCACACAGCCGCATCAATTCACTGGCCGGTCTGCCGTGATCCATCAAAGTTCTGGCTGTGCTCATCTGACGAAAATGCTTTCCGATTGCGCCTAAAATCGCCAACGGCTCCTGCTGCATTTTCAGAAGCTGCCGCAATTTCAGCAATGCAGCGCCGTAGTTTCCCTGCCCCAGAAAATCTGTCATTTGAAAAACAACAGCATCAAGAACAGGCTCTACTACAGCATCGATATCACTTTTCACGATCTGATCACTGCCGGAAAAAGCGCAGACCTTCGAGATCTCACCGGATAAAACTGTCATCGTACCGCCGGTTATATCGATCAGATAGCTGCAAAGCTCCGGAGAAATTCTTTTCTTCTCTGCTGCAAAATGGCGTGTGATCCAGGTGATCAGATCCCGGTGATCCTGCTTTTCAAAAGCCACGACAGTGCCGCTGGCGCTGACTGCATCCCAAAGCTTTTTCAGCCGCTTATCCGGCTTCCAGGCAACCGTTTCATAAGTAAATACCACTGTGCAATAATCCGGTATATCACTAAGGATCTCAGCAATTTTATTGCGGTCATCCTCAGAAAACTTAAAAATATCGATCTCGTCGACCCATACAAATGTACTTTCCGCCATCATGGGCAGATTTTCAACCGCATCTGCAAAAGACTGGATATCAAAGGTTTCATTTGTAAGCTTATGATAATTAAAAGACTCTGTCAGATCATCAACCAAGGCCTTTTTGATCTGCTCTAAATAATAGTGGAGCAAAAAGGTCTCTTCACCGTGAAAAAAATATAATCTGCCAATTTTTTTCTCTTTGATCTCATTTCTCAGTGCCTGAATTGCACCGGACTCAGTCTGTTGTTTCGCCATTTTTGCTCACCCCCTTATAATAATTGTTCCCTCCAGGTCTGTGCGGCGTATGATGCAGCCAAATCGCTCCAATCGGTCAAGTGTTTGAGCGTTTGGATGGTTGTATCCATTATTTTCACCAACAGAAATAACAGCAATTTCCGGTTTCACCGTATTTAAAAGCTCCAAACCTGTAGCATCCGCGGCGCCGTGATGTCCCGCTACCAAAATCTCTATATCCGGAAGCTCCGCTTGTTGCAAAAGCAGGCCTTCTCCGGAAATATCACGATCACCGGTGATCAGTATATCACATTTTTCGCTACTAAACAAGATGCACATACTGCTTTCGTTCCCTTTTGTGCCGATTTGTGCAGGATAAATCGTAATTGTTCCCGTTCCGCATAGTAAAACTTCAGTGGTCGTGACCCATTGAATCGGAACATCCTGCTGTATCATCTGACCGATAAATCCTTCCGAATCCGCATTGGGCAGATAGAGCTTCTCCACATCCATAATCTGCAAAAGATACGGCAGACCGTTACAATGGTCCTGGTCAAAATGGGTCAGGATCACGCCGTCTAAGCTGTAAACACCCTGTGCTGCCAAAGCATTTTTTGTCACAGAAGCTGTTTGCTCCGAATTACTGCCACCGCAATCCACCAAATATGCCTCATTTTTGCTTTGCAGCAATATAGCTTGTCCCTGCCCTACATCAACAACCGTCATTCTGAAATTATCGGTATAAGGCTCGACCCAAGTCATAAAAACAGACAGCGCATACATAACGATTACGGTACAGGTCAAAAGCAGCGGTTTTTTCTTGCCGTTTAGAAAAAACACAAGCAAAAGCAAATATACAGAACCGATCCAGACAAGTGTATACGGACTGTCCGTATACAAAACACCAAAAGGAACACCGGCAAGCGTCTTGGAAACAAACTGCACATAAGAAACAGGAAACGAAATCAGCACTGCAGCAATTTTTCCCAGGGAATCCAGAAAACCGATAAAATACAAGAAATGATGATGCCGCAGAATATTGTAGAAACCACCCATAGGGTCAAAAGATTTGTAAGAATACCAATAACACTGACAATTCCGAAATAATAGGCGCACAGGGGCATCGTCACTGTCATCGAACTGACGGATACGGAAACAGAACCGATAAACCACCGCTTAAGCTTATCTTTTTTGCTTTTACCTTTAGCCGGACCCAGCCGCTTTTCATCCATCAAATATTCACTGATCCGACGGGAAAATGCAAAAATGCCGATCATACAGCCCACAGACAGCTGAAAACTGATGGAGGTGATCACCATAGGATTCCACAAAAGCATCACGATCACCGCAAAAGAAAGGGATGTGGGCGGATCATATTCCTTTCCGATGGCAACGGAGAAGATCATCAATGCCTGCATCACACACGCTCGGATCACAGACGGCGTAAAGCCCGCCACACCTGCAAATATCAGTAATATCGGCAAACCTGCAAGCAAGGTCAGGATTCTTTTTCTGCCTGTTAAATAATAAATAGCAGAAAATAATATAGATACGTGCAAACCGGAGACCGCAATAATGTGGCGAATGCCGCTTTCCTGAAAAGCAATGTTCTGTTCAAAGCTTATACTGCTGTCATCACCAAGCAGCAGCGCTTTTGCAAATGCGGCTGTGCGTTCCGGAAAGATCTGATCGATCCGTTGGCTGATATTATTGCGCAGATATGCCGGAAAGTATTTCCCGGGTAATGATGAAGCTTTTGTAACCATCATTTCATCGCAGGCATATGCGATCAGAAATATACCTTCACCCTTTTGATACGACAGATACTGTTGCTTCTCGTCGACAGTATAACGAAATTCTACTTCACCTTCCAAAACGTCTCCCGGTTCGATCTGCCAGGAACTGGCAAAATACAGCCGAACCTTATAGGTTTCCCCGTTAAGAGCGATCTTACCGTCCACCATTTTGGCATTATTGGTGTCTTGAGAATAATCTGTGGCTTCAATATAGCTGTATACTGTTTCATCATCGTACAGTTTCGCAACAGAAAGTATCTTATCGGAATACCCTCTGCAATATAGCATTCCAACAAATACACCCAGCATTACAATTGCTGTAATAATACTGTATCTGTTCTTCAGCAGTAAAAGACCGACGAAAAAGGCAGCAGCAATCACTGCAACATATATTTGCACCGTTTCAGGCAGGATGTATGCCCACAACACCGAAGCGATCGCAAAGCCAAGCGTAAAAAACAAAAGCTTTCTCACCGGTCTTCTCCTTTCTAAATGATCAACGCCGCCCTTATGGCGGCGTTGAAGCAATATTTCAGATCTTAGAGGCTACAAAATCGTCAACTTGTGCCAAAGCATCATCTAATTTCAGTACATCCTTACCGCCGCCCATAGCAGAATCCGGCTTGCCGCCGCCACTGCCGCCGCAGGCAGTACATACGTGCTTGACCAAGTCACCGGCTCTCAAGCCTTTGGCGATGGCATCCTTGCCGCAAACAGCAAGGAATGTGATCTTGCCGTCACTGACAGTAGAAAGCACAGCTACAACATTTGATGCCTTATCACGAATGGTATCACCCATCTGACGCAGCTTTGCAGCATCAGCGCCGGGCACGTTGGCTGTAACGACCTTGATACCCCCTACATCGTGCGCACCCACCAGGAAGCGGTCTGCTTCGCCGGCGCTTTCTTTTGCCTTGATGGATTCAATGGTCTTTTTCAGGCTCTTAATTTCCTCTACCTGACTTTCAAGCTTTGCTGCAAGCTCCGCAGGCTTTGTTTTCAGAATAGAACAGGCATCGTACACTCTCTTGCGGGAAAGCTCCATCTCAGCCAAACACTCTTTACCGGTAATTGCCTCAATGCGACGCACGCCGGATGCGACAGAGCCTTCGCTTTCAATACGGAACGGACCGACCTTGGCAGTGTTATCCAAATGGGTACCGCCGCAAAGTTCGATGGAATAGCCGCCCATATTGACCACACGGACAGTATCACCGTACTTTTCGCTGAACAGCGCCATAGCGCCCATAGCCTTTGCTTCATCAATTGGCATTTCCTTAACAGTAACCGGATAGCCTTCCAGCACAGCAGCCTGAACGATGGCATCGATCTTTGCCATCTCCTCTGGAGTAACCGCAGAATAATGGGAGAAGTCAAAACGCAGGCGATCCGGTTCTACCAAGGAACCTGCCTGATGGACGTGCTCGCCCAACACGCTTTTAAGGGCCTTTTGCAGCAAGTGCGTAGCAGAGTGGGCACGCATAATGGCTTTTCTGCGCTCCACGTCAATAGACGCCAGTACAACATCATCCACTTTGACTGTACCGCTGACCATCACGCCGCTGTGCAGATACTTGCCACCCTTGTCCTTCTGAACATCCGTAACCTCAAAGCGACTCTCGCCCACAAGGATCACGCCGTGGTCAGCTGCCTGACCGCCCATTTCCGCATAGAAAGGTGTCTTATCCAGAACAATAATGCCCTTTTCACCGCCGGTGATGGAACCGGTCACTTCTTCACCAACGCACACAGCAACGATCTTTGCCTCGCAATTATAAGCATCGTAGCCGACAAATTCTGTAGCTAAAACTTCGGAGCCGAAATCAATACCGGACCAACCCAGGTCACCCATCTTTTTCCGGTCCTCACGGGCACGGACGCGCTGCTCCTCACGGCAGGCAACATACTTGTCCATATCCACTCCCATACCTTCGTCTTCCAGCATTTCAACAGTCAGGTCAATGGGGAAACCGTAGGTATCGGACAGCAGGAAGGCGTCCTCACCGGAGAATACTGCAGCGCCTTGTGCTTTGTGGGCTGCCAGCTTTTCGCTGAAGATCCGCATACCGGTATCGATAGTACGGGCAAAGTTTTCCTCTTCGTTCTTTACCACACGGATAATATGCTCTGCGCGCTCCCGCAGATAGGTATAGTGGCTTTCGTTTTCCTTAATAACAGTTTCCACCACTTCATACAAAAACGGCTTGTTCACGCCCAGCAGCTTGCCGTGACGGGCAGCCCGGCGCAGCAGACGGCGCAGCACATAGCCACGACCTTCATTACTGGGCAGAACGCCGTCGGCGATCATAAAGGTAGATGCACGGATATGATCCGTAATAACACGCAGGCTCACATCGGTCTTTGCGCTCTGACCGTAGCTGGCACCGGTGATTGCAGTCACATGGTTGGTGATATTCATAAC
>CAZLLC010000085.1:0-7379 GCA_964560245.1 uncultured Oscillospiraceae bacterium
ATAATGTTCTGCTTGACGGTCATATGGGGGTACAGCGCGTAATTCTGGAACACCAGGCCAATGCCCCGGTTTTCCGTGGACAGCTCGGTCACATCATCGTCACCGAAGAAGATCCTACCGCCGGTGGGCTTCTGCAAGCCGCTGATCATATACAGCGTGGTGGACTTGCCGCAGCCGGAGGGTCCCAAAAGACCGATCAGCTTGCCGTCGGGGATCTCAAAGGTGAAGTCGTTGACAGCGACCACCTCTTTGCCGGCCTTTTTGTCCCGGCTGGGGAAGATTTTTGTCAGATTTTGCAGTACTACCTTCATACAAATACCCTTCCTGTCTTATGTTATTTTTTAATAATTCTCTTATTTTCATCAGGTGTCCATTTATTCATCGGACGGTAACCTGAAAATTAATATGTTTGTCGGGAGGCTCTGTCGGCAGCGACCCGTTTTTGATAGGCGATCAGATCCTCAGTGCTGCGGAAGATCCGCTGACTGCCGAAATCCGCCACGGAAGTACCGGCGATCAGATCGTGCAGAAGCGAATTGTTTTTGGTCACGCAGACGATCACCAGCTGGGCAATGATCAGCGCCGCCAAAAGCAGTGTGGAGAAAATGTTGCCGGCATTAAAAAAGGTCATCAGGACAACATATACCGGGATCATGGTTTCGATGGCAAATTTTCCAAGAATCGACCGGGCAAAAAGCTGCATATTATTCATCTTCACGCTGTCTGTCCGCACCAGGCACAGGGCAAAGATCTTCTTGCCCAGGGTCTGCCCGTTGCCTAAGATCAGCGGTAAAATAAATTCCAGCAGCACCGTGGCGATCAGAATACCGCCGGTGGTGATCAGCAGCATCAGATTGATCACCAGATTGTAGGTATACATCGCTTCTTCATCGGCGATCAGCGCTTCATAGGCTGTATCGTAGGATGCCTTTTGCTCACCCGTCAGCTTCTCGTATTCCTCCGTACTGATGTCAAAGGTGATGCCGTATTGGCTTTCATAAGCATCGTAGGTCTGTTCCAGCCGGGTGCTGTGGGCATCATAGCCTAAAAGCACAGACAGCAGAAATGCCCCGCCGGTAGCCAGTACCACAAGCAAGATCAGATCAAACAAACCTGCGGCAACCCTTTTCCAAAGGCTTGCCTTCTGTAATTCGTGTTCCATTGGACATCGCTCCAGTTATCGCATTTTACCATTAAACAGTATACCATATACTGCCGCAAATTTCTACTCTTTTTTTATACTTTTATTTCCTTATTTTTATTTTATTTTTCAGCATTTCCAACAAATCTGCAGAAACACGCAGATCTCCCCTGCCTATGCCTATGGAAATGTCCGGCTTGTTGCCGCCGTGAAAATCACTGCCGCCGCTTTCCAAAATGCCATACCGGGCAGCAAGCGCTTTTGCCAAAGCTGTGGTCTTTATATCGTATGTAGAATAGTAAGCTTCCATACCGTCCAGACCGCAAGGCACTGCCCCGTCCAAAAACTTCCGTGTCGTTTCCTCATCCATACTCAAAAGAGGATGAGCCAGCACCGCCGCACAGCCCAAAGATTTGATGAAGCCAATGGTTTCAAAAGCATCCGGGCGCACCGGCGGCTTGTAGTAACCTTTTTTCTCGGAAAGCCACTGAGAAAACGCCGCCTTCACGCTTTCGCAATAGCCCAGCCGTACCATTTCCGCGCCGATCACCGCCCGGTTGATAAAGCCGGCAGATTCTTCCTTGATCTTCTCATAGTTCAGATCAAGTCCTGCATTGCACAGATTTTCCACCAACAGCTTGTTGCTTTCATTTTTCTGCTGCAGAAATTGATCCAGACGGGCATTTACCGCATCGTAATGCCGGGGCTCTATAAAGAGTCCTAAAATATGAAGCTCCCTGCCCCCATACTCCGTGGAAAACTCCACGCCGGGCACTGCCTCCACCGGGGTATTACGGGCTGCTTCCACAAATTCCGGCAATCCGTCCACCGTATTGTGGTCAGTCAAGGCTACCGCAGACAGACCAATCTCCCGGGCAGCCTGGATCAGCTGCTCGGGAGAATAAGTTCCGTCTGAATAATGAGAATGGGTATGCAGATCGCAAAAACTGTTCATAGAATTACTTCCTTCGGGTTTTTTTCAAAAGGCTTTCGATGATCTCCTTGGCCGCCTGCTCCGGATCCTGCCCGGAAACGATATAATCGCAGATCTCGGCGTTCTTTTCCTCCGCCTCCAAAGACATAATCCGGCGAATTTTTTCATCCAGGCTCAAGGGCTTTGTCAGCAGATTTTCAAGAAGATCCCGGCGGTCACGCTGAACATACACGGTGGTCACATTGGGGAAATGGGTCTTCAGCGACATGGCGCCGCAAATATCCATAACCGTCAGCACGTGCTTGCCGGAGGACAGGATCTTCTCCACATCCGACTTGCAGGAGCCATAGTTGTGACCGGCGTACATGGTGGATTCAAACATATCACCGTTGTCCTTCATTTTCCGGAAGGCCTCTACAGAAATATAGTGGTACCAATCCCCGTCCTGCATACCCACGGTGGCATCGGTGGTATAGCTGGTCAGCTTGGCAAAGGAGCGGGATTTTTTCAGGATATACCGGGACACCTGGTTTTTGCCGCCGCCGGAAGGACCGACCAGCACCAAAATGCCGGGCTGATCGTGAAAGCGGTGGTCAGGCTTGGGATTGTAGCTGTCGGCAATGATCTCCACCAGCTTTAAGAATTCATCGTAGGTGTTCACAGCCAGCATACCGGAAGCATCCTGATTCCAGGGACGGCGCATCAGCACCGGATAGGCGGCGTTGGAACGGAATACATTGTGCATACCGTCGTCAAACAGAATATCCACATCCACCCGATCCTTGCCGGAGCCCATATAGATGTGATCCAGCGGAATTTCCGGAAATTCCTCCATAATCCGCTGTGCCCGGATGCTCATATACTCCGGATACACAGAGGTGGACACATACACTTCCGTCATTCTGGAAAGCTTGCGGACAAATTCCTTGGCGCCCTTGATCACCGGCTGGGTGCGGAAAAATTCCTCTGTAAAAAACTCAAAGATCACATCCGCCCGGGTGCCCAGCTTGCCCCAGCGGTCTACCTCGTAAATGGTCAGCGGAGGATCAAATTTATACTTTTCATTGGCCAGCCGAATGGCATAAGGGATACACTCCATCAAAAGATCGTCAATATCCAGCGCTGTGGACAATCTGAATTTTCTGTTCATAGCCATCCTCCCATCATTTTTTCATACTCCTATTTTAACCGCATTAAGAACTAAAAGCAACAGCTTTTTCATATTTACCAAATTATTGTTTAGTTGAGTATTTGTAGGGACCGGCGTCCTCGACGGTCCGTAACAAAATTGGTCCTCGATGGGCCGATTTTGTTGTAAAAATGTGCAAATTATAAATATTTTCGCCCATCGAGGTCGAAAATATTTACGGACCGTCGAGGACGCCAGTCCCTACATTTAGTGCTGTAAATTCTGATTTAACGTCCTTGTTGGCAAAAATTGTTCAGGCAAATGAAAAATTTTAGGAGGTGCCGCAAAATGCTGCAGCACCTCCATTATTATCATTCGTTCTAATTCAATTCACTTTGAGAGTATGACCTTGTCGTCTGCCAACGCGCTGCCGCTGGCCTGTCCAAACAGATCCAAAAGCTGCGGGATCGTCAGTTTTTTCTTTTCCTCGCCGGAAATGTCCACAACCACCCGTCCTTCGTGCATCATAATCAGCCGGTTGCCGTGGGCAATGGCATCGTGCATATTGTGGGTGATCATCAAGGTGGTCAGGTTGTTTTCCGTCACCAGCTTGTCGGTGATCTCCAGCACCTTGGCGGCGGTCTTGGGATCAAGGGCAGCCGTATGCTCGTCCAGCAGCAAAAGCTTGGGTCGTCTTAACGTTGCCATCAGCAGGGTCACCGCCTGCCGCTGACCGCCGGACAGCAGACCGACTTTAGCGGAAAGTCTGTCCTCCAGACCCAACTCCAGTGTTGCCAGCAGTTTCTTATATTCCTGCCGCTCCGCCTTGCGCACACCCCACACCAAACGGCGCCTGGTGCCGCGCCGGGCAGCGATGGCCAGGTTTTCCGCGATCTCCATATCCGGGGCAGTGCCCTTCATCGGGTCCTGAAATACACGACCCAAAAACTGCGCCCGCTTATACTCCGGCATATTGGTCACATCCACGCCGTCCAGCTCTACAGTGCCGTAATCCGGCTTCCAAACACCGGCAATGGCATTGAGCATTGTGGATTTACCTGCGCCGTTGCCGCCGATGACTGTGACGAAATCGCCGTCATTGACGGTCAGGTTCAGGCCGCACAAAGCCGTCTTGGCGTTGACCGTTCCGGGGTTGAAGGTCTTTTGCAGATTGGTGATCTTAAGCATCCTGATCCCCTCCTATATGCAGCTCCGGGGCAGAAAACTCCATAGGCAGAGGCTTCTGCTTCTTGAAGTACTCATTTTTCAGGTAAGGTACTGCCAGGAAGATCACCACGATGATGGCAGAAAGCATCTTCAGATAGTCGGTTTTCAGACCCATCAGAATGACCACGTTGTAAATGATGTAATAGACGATACCGCCGCACACCACACCGATCAGGCTCACCACAAAATTGGGCTTGATCTTCATAGAAACAGACAGACCGATGAAGATCGCAGCCAGTCCGATGACGATGGCACCTCTGCCATCGTTAATGTTGGCAGAGCCCTTGTACTGGGCAAGGAGCGCACCTGCCAGCGCCACGATACCGTTGGCAATGGCAAGACCTAAAACCTTATTGAACTTAACATTCACACTCTGGGCACGGCTCATATCCGGGTTATCACCGGTGGATTTCAAAGTCAGACCGATCTCTGTATAGAAGAACAGCCACAGACCCACGATCACCACCGCCACAATACATCCGGCAGTCATAACCGCGTGGGGATTGTTGCTCATATGTACCAACAAGTCGTTGGCTCTGGGGTCGATGGTCATCAGGGATTTGCCGCCCAAAATGGTCAGGTTGATGGAATACAGCATCAGCTGGGTCAAAATACCTGCCAAAATAGAAGGGATGCCCAGCGCTGTATGGAACAGTCCTGTCAGCACGCCGGTCAAGGCACCTGCCAGAAACGCGATCAGCACACTGACCCACACCGGCACACCGGCACCGATCAGCACCGCGCAAACACAACCGCCGGTGCAGATAGAGCCGTCTACGGTCAGATCAGCAATATCCAAAATCTTGTAGGAGATATAGACGCCAATGGCCATCAATCCCCATATAAGCCCTTCCGCAACCGCACCGGGCAACGCATTCCAAAAAACCATTTTTTACCTCAAAAACACATTAATTTTCGGGAACCTCAATACCCAGCTTCTGGCACAGCTCGTCGTTGTAAACCACAGAAGGAGTCAGGGTCTCGATATCGATATCCGCAGGGGTCTTCTCGCCCTTCAGGATCTGGGCAGCCATCTCACCGGTACGGTAGCCCAGGTCATAGTAGCTGATGGCCAGGCTGGCGTAGCAAATGGCGCCGCCGTAGCTGGTGTAAACAGGAATGTTGTATTCTTCGCAGATAGTGCCAACAGCAGCATCGTTTTCAGCAACGGTGTTGTCAGAGGGTACATAGATGGCCTTGCACTCGCCGCAAGCATTGGTCACCAGAGCCTGCAGCTCGGTGGTCTCGGAGAAGGTGTAAGCTTCCACGACGATGCCTTCAGCCTCGAACAGAGCCTTAACAGCCTCGTACTGGATGGCGGAGTTGGACTCGTTGATGCAGTACAGCACGCCAACCTGATCGCCTGCCACCAGGTTCAGGGTGTCGATCATCATCTGAGCCTGCTCGTCAAAGGGAACAGCGTCAGAGGTACCGCTGACATTTTCAGGAATGTTGCCTTTGAAGGTATCATCATAGTCGGTAACAGAAGTGCCCAGCACAGGGATGGAGGTGGTGGCGTTGGCAGCAGCCAGCAGAGCCGGTGTTGCGTTGCCCATAATCAGATCCACATCCTTGGCAATCAAAGCGTTGATCACAGTGGTGCACAGGTTGGCCTCGCCGGCAACCTGCTCTTCAAACTGAACATTCTCGCCCAGTTCAGCAATCAGCGCATCCTTAAAGCCCTGGGTAGCCTGATCCAAAGATTCGTGTTCCATCAGCTGGCAGATGCCAACCAAATAAGTTTCTGCGGTCTCGTTGTTTTCCGCACCGCCCTCGGTGGTGCTGCTTTCGTTGCCACCAGTGGTTTCCTTGGTGTCACCGCCGCAGGCAGCCAGGCTCATAATCATTACCAGAGCCAACAATAAAGCGATCAGTTTTTTCATTTTGCATTTCTCCTTTATTTTTTACATTTATAATTTACACGGAAGCGCATCCGTGAAAATATACCAGACCACCTTTGATCATACCAATTAAAAATCCCTGCATCCTAACGGATGCAGGGACAGTCAAAAACCGTGTTACCACTCTGCTTTACTTTTTTCTCACAAAAAAAGCCTCGAAGGGTGCCAACACACCCTTTGCGATATAACGGTCGCACCCGGTAAGGCCTACACAATCAACATCTTCAGCCCACAGCTCGCAAAAGGAATTCGCCGGTATCGCCGTTACTGCTTCACACCAACCAGCAGCTCTCTGAAACCTAAACACCGGGTACTGCTTTTTGCTCAAACGCCTTGCATATATGGATGTATTTTATAGAACCTGACGGGATTTGTCAAGTTTTTTTCAAAAATTTTATCAAGGTACTAAAATACGATCTATGCGAAATCAGAATTTAGCGCACCAACGGCTCCCCGTTGAGGGGAGCTGGCATATTGCCGACTTTAGGCAATATGACTGAGGGGTGTTTTGCTAAGCGCGTAGATTTTCCACCCCTCAGTCAGCTTCGCTGACAGCTCCCCTGCAAGGGGAGCCTTTGGTGCGCTAAACAATAATTTGTAATTCGTAACTACATTGTCATTAAAAAAACGGAGGAAATCTCCGGTGAGATTCCCTCCGAAAATATTATTTGCACATTTCCTTGGCCACTTCCACGATGTGCTCCGCACTCAGACCGAACTGCTTCAGCAGAGCGGCGGCAGGGCCGGAATGACCGTACTCGTCGTTCACACCGATGCGGCGCACAGGTGTGGGCAGCTTTTCGCTGAGCAAGCCGCAAACAGCCTCACCCAGACCGCCGATGACGGAATGCTCCTCACAGGTGATGATCTTGCCGCAATCCTTGGCGGCAGCCAGCACCAGCTCCTCGTCCAGGGGCTTGATGGTGGCAATGTTGATGATCCGGGCGTGGATGCCGGCTTCCTCCAGCAGCTCCCCTGCCTGGATGGCTTCATAAGTCATCAGACCGTTGGCAATGATGGCAATATCGGTGCCGTCCTTCAGCACCT
>CAZLLC010000086.1:0-7304 GCA_964560245.1 uncultured Oscillospiraceae bacterium
GCTGTCATTCACTACCGCGACTGCGCTTCGCTTACCCCTCAGAGGGGAGCCTTTGTTGCGCTAAATTCTGATTTATGGTAAGAGAAGATATGGCGGAGGGCTTATATGCGGCTGTTCGGCAAACTGAAAAAAGACGGGATTTACCAATGGAATGTAGATTGACAAGCCCCTGCCATCAGGTGTATAATAAGTGAAATAATATATTAAAAAGGGAAGTATTGCTATGAAGTTTAACACCGATTGTCTGCATGCCGGCTATAAGCCTGCCGGGGGTGAGCCCCGGAACATCCCCATTATCCAGTCCACCACCTTCCGTTACGAAAGCAGTGAGGATATGGGCAAGCTCTTTGATCTGGAGGCATCCGGATATTTCTATACCCGTCTGCAGAATCCGACCTCTGATGCGGTGGCAGCCCGGCTGTGCGCCTTGGAAGGCGGCACGGCAGCAATGCTGCTGTCCTCCGGTCAGGCGGCCAATTTCTATGCCATTTTCAACATCGCCTCCTGCGGTGATCATATTGTATGCTCCACTTCTATTTACGGCGGCACTTATAATCTGTTTGCTGTGACGATGAAGCGGATGGGCATCGAATTTACCTTTGTGGACCCGGACGGCACGGAGGAAGAGCTGGCTGCAGCCTTCCGCCCCAATACCAAGGCGCTGTTTGGTGAGACTATTGCAAATCCTGCTTTGACAGTTTTGGATATTGAGAAGTTTGCCAAGGTGGCTCACGCCCACGGCGTGCCGCTGATCATCGACAATACCTTCGCCACCCCCTATCTGTGCCGTCCCTTTGAGTGGGGCGCAGACATCGTGACCCATTCCACCACCAAGTATCTGGACGGTCACGCCGCTGCTGTGGGCGGTGCTATTGTGGATTCCGGTAAGTTTGACTGGGACAGGTATGCCGATAAATTCCCGGGTCTGACCACCCCGGACGATAGCTATCACGGCATTACCTATACCAAGAAATTCGGCTTGGAGGGTGCTTATATCACAAAAGCCACCGCCCAGCTGATGCGTGACTTTGGCTCCACCCCCGCGCCGATGAATTCCTGGCTGCTGGGTATGGGTATGGAAACACTGCCGCTTCGTATGGATAAGCATTGCCATAATGCTTTGCGGGTCGCCCAATTCCTGAAGGATCATCCCAAGGTTTCCTGGGTGCGCTATGCAGGTCTTGAGGGTGATAAATATTATGAACTGGGTCAGAAGTATCTGCCCAAGGGCTGCTGCGGCGTGGTATCCTTTGGTGTGGAAGGCGGACGGAAAGCGGCTGAGGAATTTATGGCAAAGCTGGAGCTTTGCTCCATCGCTACCCACGTGGCGGATGCCAAGACCTGTGTGCTGCACCCGGCTTCTGCCACCCACCGTCAGATGAACGATGAAGAACTGATCGCTGCCGGCGTTGGCCCGGATCTGATCCGGCTGTCCGTGGGCATTGAGGATGCGGATGATCTGATCGCGGACATTGCCAAGGCTTTGGAGGATTAAGATGAAATACGATTTTGACAAGGTCATAGACCGATGGAATACAGATTGCGAAAAATATGACACCATCACCCAAAAGGGTTATCCGGCGGATATGATCCCGATGTGGGTGGCGGATATGGATTTTTCTGTACCTGACTGCGTCAAGACCGCACTGCGCGATGCAACTGAACGGGGCATCCTGGGCTACAGCCTGGTAGGTGACCGGTATTACAGCGCGGTGGAAAGCTGGTTTTCCCGCCGCTACGGCTGGAAAACCGACCGCAGCTGGATCATTCAGACTCCCGGTGTGGTCACCGCCCTGTCCGCGGCAGTCCGCGTGGCTACCCAGCCCGGTGAATGTGTACTGATCCAGAGCCCGGTTTACCATCACTTCTACCACGTGGTGGAACGCAACGAGCGCAAAGTAGTGGAAAACGAACTGAAGTACGAAAACGGTCAGTACTATATGGACTTTGCCGATATGGAGGCAAAGATCAAGGAGCATCACATTAAGCTGTTTATTCTCTGCAGCCCCCACAATCCGGTGTGCCGGGTGTGGAACGCAGAGGAGCTGCGGGAGCTGGGACGCATTTGTAAAAAGTACGGTGTGATCCTGTTCTCCGATGAGATCTACTGTGATTTCTTCTCCCCCGGCTATCACCACACGCCCATCGCCACGGTCTGCCCGGACTTGACGGAGCAGCTGATCGTCAGCACTTCTCCCAGTAAGGGCTTTAATGTGGCCGGTCTGCAGATCTCCAATATTTTTGTGCCCGGGGAGCAGCTTCGGGAAGCAATGCGCACAGAAATGGGCAAGGTTGGTTATAATAACTGCAACTACCTGGGTATGGTTGCCTGCGCTGCCGCTTATGAGCAGGGCGAGGAATGGCTGGAAGCCTGCAAGGCATACATTTGGGAAAATGTGGAGTATATTCAGAAGTTTGTGGCGGAAAAACTGCCTGAGATCCATATCGTGGAGCCCCAGGGAACTTATCTGCTGTGGCTGGATTGCAGCGGCTTGGGTCTGAGCCCCCAGGGCTTGGAGGAGCTGATGCTGCAAAAGGCCCACGTATGGCCGGATATGGGCACAAAGTTTGGTGAAAAGACCGGTCAGTTTATCCGTTTGGCATTGGCCTGTCCCCGCAGTGTTGTGGTGGAGGTTATGGACAGACTGTATAAAGCGATCAGAGGTTAAGAGGCTTTATGAAAAGGGGATTTGACAACGACCAATATATACAGACCCAGTCTGCCTGTATCCGGGATCGGATCAATGCCTTCGGCGGCAAGCTGTATCTGGAATTCGGCGGCAAATTATATGACGACTATCACGCGTCCCGGGCACTGCCGGGCTTCTTGCCGGACAGTAAGCTGCAGATGCTGCTGCGGATCAAAGAGCAGGTGGAGATCGTTATTGCCATCAACGCCGATGATATTGAGAAAAATAAGATCCGGGGCGATCTGGGCATTACCTATGACCGGGATGCCATCCGCTTGATCAAGGTTTTTCAGGATCTGGGTCTTTACGTCAGCTCTGTGGTGCTGACACGGTTTAACGACCAGCCCTTGGTTCGTGCTTTCCAGTCACGGCTGGAGGGTATGGGCATCAAGGTGTATCACCATTACGAAATCGTGGGCTATCCCTACGATGTGGCCCACACCGTCAGTCCGGAAGGACTGGGTAAAAATGATTATATTGAAACCACCCGGGAGCTGGTGGTGGTCACCGGTCCCGGCCCGGGCAGCGGCAAGCTGGCCACCTGCCTGAGCCAGCTGTACCACGAGCATCAGCGGGGCGTTCAGGCGGGCTACGCCAAGTTTGAGACCTTCCCGGTATGGAATCTGCCGCTGAATCATCCGGTGAACCTTGCCTATGAGGCGGCAACGGCAGATCTGGATGATGTGAATATGATCGACCCGTTCCATTTGGAGGCCTATGGGCAGACCACGGTCAACTATAACCGGGATGTGGAAGCATTTCCGGTGCTGCAGACCATCTTCCGGCAGCTGTTAGGGCAGTGTCCCTATAAATCGCCTACGGATATGGGCGTTAATATGGCGGGCAGCTGCATTGTGGACGATGAACTGGTACGGGAAGCATCCCGCCAGGAGATCATTCGCCGGTATTTTGCGGCAATGTGCGATGTAAAACAGGGTAAGACATCAGATACCCAGCTGGTAAAGCTGGAGATCCTGATGAAGAAGGCCGGCGCTGAGGTGCAGGACCGGAAGGTGATCGAGCCTGCAATGAAGAAAGCAGAGGAAACCGGTCAGCCTGCGGCGGCAATGGAGCTGCCGGACGGCACCATGGTTACCGGTAAAACATCTCCGCTTTTGGGCGCGTCTGCGGCGTTGCTGCTGAATGTGCTCAAAACCCTGGCAGGCGTTGCTGACGATATCCACCTGATTGCCCCGGCGGTCATCGACCCCATTGGACATCTGAAGGTAACGCACTTTGGAAACCGCAATCCCCGGCTGCATACAGACGAGGTGTTGCTGGCGCTGTCTATCTGCGCTGCTACCAATCCCATGGCGGAAAAAGCGATGAAGCAGCTGAGTAAGCTGCGGGGCTGCGAGGCCCATTCATCTGTGATCCTGTCACCGGTGGATGAAAAAGTATTCAAGCGGTTGGGCGTAAATCTGACCTGCCAGCCCCAGTATAAAGGATAAAAGTAATGTCACTATGCCAAACCCATAGTGACATTATTTTCTTGCAAATTTCAGCTGCAGGCGTTATGATGATGCTATCTTGCAAGGAGGTATTTTTATGAAGCGAAAAATTGAACTTTGGGAAGAAGCCGGGCATATTCTGGAAGCTGTGGGCAAAGGTGTGCTGATGACCGTGGCAGCGGAAGGAAAGGTCAATTCTATGACCATCGGCTGGGGCACACTGGGCATTGAATGGAAAAAGCCCATCTTTATCGCCTATGTCCGGGAAAGCCGGTATACCAAGGAGCTGCTGGATAAAAATCTGGAGTTTACGGTCAATATCCCTTACGGAGAATACGATAAATCCATCTTAAGCATTTGCGGCACCAAGTCCGGCAGAGATATGGACAAGATCAAGGAATTGGGACTGGATTTGGAGGAGGGAGAAACGGTTTCCGTTCCCGGCATCCGTCAGCTGCCCCTGACACTGGAATGTAAGGTGATCTATAAGCAGGAGCAGGATCCGGCAGCCATTAACGAAGAAAATACCCAGCGGTATTATACCGGCGATAACGCAGGTGATTACCATACTGCCTATTATGGACAGATCACAGCCGCATACATTATTGAATAGTTGACGGCTTGGAAAAACCGTGATATAATACTATTTTGTAAAAGGAGGTACCGGAAATGAAGAAAAATACCTGGCTCTGGACACTTCGGGCAATTAAACGGTGGATTCCGGCATTGATCCTGCTGACACTGTGTTATATAGCCAGCGCGCTGTTTGGCGTGTGGTTTGCTCTGGGCACACAGGCTGTGATCGATACAGCCACTGCGGGAATGTCTGCGGCGTTTTGGAATGCCTGCCTGAAACAGGGCCTGCTGATCTTGGCTATTTTGGCAGACAGCACCTTGATTCATCATTTAAGAGAACGGATCACTGCCATTATGGACAGGGACTGGAAAAAAGTAATACTCCACCAGCTTTTGCGCGGTGAGTATATGGCGGTATCCGAATACCACACCGGTGAACTGCTGAACCGGATCAACAATGACGTGCGGATCCTAATCGGAAGCATTCTGTCTATTATTCCCTCGGTTGCTTCTATGGCAACAAAGCTGATTGCGGCTTTCATCGTATTGGTGGGGCTGGAGCCCCGGCTGACCGCGATCGTGGTGGCAGGCGGCATTTTACTGGTAATAGTCACCACCTATATGCGCCGGCATTTGAAACAGCTGAACAAGCAGGCCAGCCAGGCCCAGGGAAAGGTCTCCGGCTTTATTCAGGAAACCTTGGAAAAGCTGCTGATGGTGCAGGCTATGGATATCTCCGATGTGATGGAGGAACGGGCAGATGTCCTGCTGAACGAGCGCTATAAGATCCACAGAAAACGGAAAAACATCTCTGTGATGACCAGTACCTGTATGAGCCTGATGGCCTACGGCGTTGCTTTTGGAACACTGGTATGGTGCTCCCACGGCATTTTGCAGGGTACGATGACCTTTGGTACGATGACGGCGATCAGTCAGCTGATCAGTCAGCTTCAGGGTCCCTTCACCAGTATGTCCGGTATTACACCTCAGTTTGCGGCGATGTCTGCAGCGGTAGAGCGCTTGATGGAATTGGAAGAAGATTGCGAAGCGCCGCCGGTGGAACGGAAGGATCCGGAGCCGATCTACACAGCTATGACTGCTATCGAAGCGCAAGAGCTGACCTTTGCTTATGACCGGGATTATGTTTTTGACCACGCCACATTCCGGCTGCCCAAGGGAAGCTTTGGTGTGATCGTGGGTCATTCCGGTATCGGAAAAAGCACATTGCTGAAGCTGCTTCTTGGTATTTTCCCGCCCCAGTCCGGCAAGCTGACGGTGGAAACGGAAAACGGCAGCATACCGATGGACCGTTCTACCCGACGGTTGTTTGCTTATGTTCCCCAGGGAAATTTGCTGCTCAGCGGTACACTCCGGGACAACCTGCTGGTCACAAAGCAGGATGCCACCCAAGAGGAGATCGAACGGGCTGTCTACATAAGTGCGATGGATGATTATCTGCATACGCTGCCCAAGGGGCTGGATACCGTGATGGGCGAGAATGCAGCCGGCCTTTCGGAGGGTCAGGCTCAGCGGCTGAGCATTGCAAGAGCGATCCTCAGTGATGCGCCGATCCTGCTGCTGGACGAAGCCACCTCTGCTTTGGATGATGAAACGGAGCGCAAGGTTCTCAGCCGTATCCGGGAGCTTCCGGGAAAAACCTGCATTGCGGTGACGCACCGGGAGGCAGCCACCAGGGTGGCAGATTGGTCGCTGGAAATGCGCGACGGCAAATGTACGGTAAACTACTTAAATAAATAAATACCAGGCGGGTGCTTTCTGACGGAAGCACCCGCTTAATTGACGATGTAGTTATAAATTACAAATTACAAATTATGGTTTAGAGCAGAAGGTTAGGCGTACAGACCAAAGCCTTCCCCCTCGGGGGAAGGTGGCACGGCATAGCCGTGACGGATGAGGGGTGTATCGAATACGCATTGGTGCTGTAGGGCGTTCCCACGTTGTACTGCTCCCCCTCATCAGTCAAAAATCATAGATTTTTGACAGCTTCCCCCCAAGGGGAAGCCTTGGGACGTAGTGTGCTGAATTCTGATTTTGCATACTCAAATAGGGGAGATCATTTGTTCTTGATTTTTCTTGATATTTTTGCAAAAAAGTGCTTGACAAACACACGGGGTCGTGGTATCATAATCGAGCGCGTGTAGGCAAACTATGCCCGCAGCGCACTGCGATGATGCAGGAGATTGCGCCGAAAGGCGGTAACTTCTGCGGAGTATGTCCGGTCATCGGGCGGCTGAACTGTCCTGTTTATGCTTGCGTATATCGCCGCGACAGGGAAAGGTCGGCCTTGCGTCGGCCATTTTTCTTGGCCTGGAGTGATACGCACGGCGGCGTGAACGATACAGTTCGACCGTACCCAGCCAAAACAACTGAGTACGATATTCAAGGAGGAAACCAACAATGGCAAACCAAATGATCCGCATTCGGCTGAAGGCTTACGATCACCAGCTGATCGATTCCAGCGCAGCCAAAATCGTTGAGACCGCAAAGCGTAACGGCGCTTCCGTTTCCGGTCCCATCCCTCTGCCCACCAAGAAGGAAGTTGTTACCATCCTTCGCGCTGTTCACA
>CAZLLC010000087.1:0-7241 GCA_964560245.1 uncultured Oscillospiraceae bacterium
TGTGGGGTACTGCCAATATGTTCTCCAATCCCCGTTTTATGAACGGCGCAGGCTCTACCAACTCCGCCGATGTTTACTGCTTTGCTGCAGCCCAGGTCAAGAAGGCGCTGGAGCTGACGGTGAAGCTGGGCGGTAAGGGTTATGTGTTCTGGGGTGGCCGTGAAGGCTACGAAACTCTGCTCAATACCGATGTGAAATTCGAGCAGGAAAATATTGCCAACCTGATGCGTATGGCAGTGAATTACGGCCGTTCCATCGGCTTCAAGGGCGATTTCTACATCGAGCCCAAGCCGAAGGAGCCTATGAAGCACCAGTATGACTTTGATGCCGCCACGGCCATCGGCTTCCTGCGGTACTACGGCCTGGATAAGGATTTCAAGATGAACATTGAAGCCAACCACGCCACACTGGCAGGACATACCTTCCAGCACGATCTGCGGATCTCTGCCATCAACGGCATGCTGGGTTCCATCGATGCCAACCAGGGTGACTATCTGTTGGGCTGGGATACCGATGAGTTCCCCTTCAATGTATACGAGACCACCATGTGTATGTACGAGGTTCTGAAGGCTGGCGGTCTCACCGGCGGCTTCAACTTCGATGCCAAGAACCGCCGTCCTTCCTACACTCCTGAGGATATGTTCCACGCCTATATTCTGGGTATGGATGCCTTTGCGCTGGGTCTGATCAAGGCTGCCCAAATTATTGAGGACGGCCGTATCGACAGCTTTATTGCAGAGCGCTATGCTTCCTATAATACGGGCATCGGCGCCAAGATCCGCAGCGGCGAGGCCACACTGGAGGAGCTGGCTGCCTATGCCGAGGAAATGGGCGCGCCTGCGCTGCCCGGCTCCGGCAAGCAGGAATACTTAGAAGCAATCGTGAACAATATTTTGTTCTTCAACTAATAGAGAATATGGAATATAAAATTTCACTTCATTCCAATAACGGTGCGGTAAGCTTTTTAGGTGACACAGTGACCTTTGTTGCGGAAAACACCTGCAGCGATACCCGGTTTTCGCTTTCTGTTGATTTTCCCCATTGGGAAAAGGACGCATATGTATTTTTACCTGCCTGTGCCTACAACGGAAACCGATTTAAACGGAAAAGAACCAATTATCCTCCCATGTATACACAGGAAGAATGCGGTATCAATCCGGAGCCTGTTATTTCTGAGGTTCCCGGGTTGGAGATCGATGGCAGCGGTAAAATTGAGGTGACGGCAGGAGATTTGTCGGTGCCTTGCTTTGGCGTGTTCTTCAAACAGCGACAAACGGCCTGTTTTGTTTTTACAGAGCAAGCCTGCAAGGGTAAAAACATCGGTTTTTCTGTAGAAAGCGGAAAGGTTACGGTGCAATTTCCTGTTATTCGTTCAAAATGCTACAGAATATGCAGAAACGACGAGCCTTCACAGGACAGCGGTTTTGCTGCATCTGAGGGCGAAATAATCACATCAAAAGTGCTGATAAAGGATTTTGCCTGTAAAGATGTTCCGCAGTTTTTTGAGTTGTTTTTTAAAAATCGCAGATGCCTGCTTTCGGATGCGCCGGCAAAAACCCAGTACAGCCAAAAGCTTTGGGATGTAATGGAAGCGCATATGAACCGGGACAATTTCAGCGGTGAATATTACGCGGAAATGTCCAAAATATGGCAATGCGGCTGGGTTGGCGGCGGAATGTCCAGTCTTCCTCTTTTGAAGCACGGAAGTGTGTTGTCAAAGGAGCGAGCAGTAAAGACCCTGGATTTTATGACCGCTCATACGTCTCCTGCTGGGTTTTTCTATACCACCGTCATCAACGGAGCAGTGCGTGGTGAAGGCTCGGGAGAAGGTCATATGAAGTATGCGGCGCTTACCAGAAAAATTGGCGACGGACTGTATTTTCTCTTAAAGCATTTTGAGGTAATGCCCCCAAAGGATGGGTGGATAATAGCCGCCAGAGCCTGTGCGGATGCCTTTGTAAAGCTTTATGACCGGTATGAGGATTTTGGCCAGTTTATCAATAGCCAGACCGGCGAGCTGATCTTTGGCGGCACCACCTCCGGTGCTTCCGCCATTGGCGCATTGGTTATGGCATGGCGTTATTTTGGCGATGACCGGTATCTTTCCGTGGCAAAAGCTGCAGGAGAAAAATATTATCGGAATTTCGTCGCCCAGGGACTGACCTACGGCGGTCCTGCCGAGGCTATGTGCGCGCCGGACAGTGAGAGCGCCTATGCAATGGTAGAAAGTATGACACTGTTGTACGAAGCCACCAAGAACGAAAAATGGCTGAAATATGCTCAGGATAGCCTGCATTTGCTGTCCAGCTGGGTGATGCCTTATGCTTACCGGTTCCCGGCAGAATCCGAGTTTGGAAGATTACAGATCAATACGGTAGGCAGTGTGTTTGCCAATGTGCAGAATAAGCATTCAGCCCCCGGCTTATGCACCGCCTCCGGTGACGCTATTTATAAGCTGTACCAATATACCGGCAATGAGGAGTATCTGAATTTGTTGCGAGATATTGTGTCTTTTATTCCCCAATGTGTTTCAACAGAGGAACGCCCCATCTACTCCTGGGATGCTCCACCCCACAAGCTGATGCCCGGCTGGATCTGCGAAAGAGTAAATACCAGTGACTGGGAAGGCCCGGAATATGTTGGCGGCGTGTTCGCTGTGTCCTGCTGGTGTGAAACATCTGTTTTGCTAACATTTATGGAGTTGATTTGGAACGAGCAGTTTTCCAAAATGCTGTAAGCCCGTTATATTTGGAGCATATATACTATGGTAAGGATAAACGGCGCTTAAAAGTTCGGGAATACCATATATTTAATGCTATTTTGTTAACTAATGTTATAGAAAGTATTGCTTCCCGTTGTGCAATGAAATATTTGGATAGGTCGCTGTCAGCTTTCTGTAATCCATCTCCTCCAAGACAGCGTTTAGTATTAGGGCTGCCTCACTTCGTTAGTGAGACAGCCTCTTTTCTTTGGTTATGAAGAAGGGTTCCAAACGACCTCCGGGTTATGAGCTGCCGTCAAAGCGAAAATCCCTTGCTATCCGGTGCTTTTCAGCCCTTTTTTGTCCACTTTTCGGGCAAACCCGAAGGTCAAAAGTCCATTCGGTGCTACCTTGTCCACTGTCTGATATCACCGTATGGGTCAAAACATGGGTCAAAATTGTAGTCTTAAATTGGATTATATTGCCTCCCCCAAAGCGTATTGGTTGTACCATAGCTTTCAAATGTTGTATTCCATATCTTTTACAAAAGTAACTGCTCATCCCAGTCTCGCCTAAAAATTTTTAAGGAAAATATTGTATATATTTCATTCTCCTGATATAATTATTTTTGTCGAAAGGGGGATGTATATGTCGAGCACATCTACGACTGCAGAAAAAGGACTAGCAAGTACAGCTACGCAAAGCGTAGTAAGTAAAGCTGGAGAGAATATTGGAAATCGTGCCGTTAATTGGGTAATCAATAAGTTAAGTGAACAATACGGAAAAGCCCTTGTACTCACTGGATCCGTCTATGATCGCTATTTAGACAAGGCTTATCAACGGTATAACCAAGTCAAAACTTTGGTTACAGGTATTGCACCACGACCTATAATTGGCCCAAATAGCATTTACATTAGCATAGGTGTTGAATATAAAGGCAAGGAATACGACACCTCTACAGTAGAGAAATTATTAACTATTAGTAGGAATTTGCTTATATGCGGAACCGGTGGAGCTGGTAAATCCATGCTTATGCGGTATCTTTTTTTGAACACAGTAAACCGTGGTGAGTACATTCCTGTCCTTTTAGAGTTAAGAAAAATTAGCGAAAATTCATCCTCAGAAAGTGCATTTATGGATTTGATTTATAAATGCATGCAGGACTATGATACTGAACTTCCGCGTGAGCAGTTTGAATATAGCCTCCGTCTAGGGAAATATGCATTTTTTCTAGACGGATTTGATGAGATTAAAAGTTCATTAGCGGAAAATGCAGCAGAGGCGATTCAAAAATTTGCAGCCAAATATCCTGAAAATGCATACATCATGACTTCTAGACCTGACCGGGATTTTTCATCGTTGGAAACATTTACACAGCTTAGGACTATGGGGCTAAGCAAAGCACAAGCGGTAATTATGTCCGGCAAGTTTTGGGATAAAGACGAAAAAACGCTCGAGTTTTGCAAGCAACTAGAAGAATCTCTTTTTGATCAGCATAAAGATTTTGCGCAAAATCCGCTTTTGCTATCGATGATGTTTTTAACATTTATGCACAATGGAAATATTCCTGATCATCGTGTCGATTTCTATGAGAAATGTTACAACGCACTATATAATATGCATGATAATCGGAATAAGGGTACATATAAAAGAGAGTTTGAATGCACACGTCTGAATGAACATGAATTCAAGCTGCTTTTTGCACGTTTTTGCTATAGAACATATATTGAGAATGAATATGAATTTTCTGAGAAGAAAATAATTAAAATTCTTAACAAGTGTATCCAAAAATTAAAAATCAAAGGGATAACGGCACGAAAGTATTTGAACGATTTATGTAAAGTTGTTTGCCTTATTGTACGCGAAGGAGATACATACTTTTTTTCACACCGCTCAATGCAGGCATATTTTGCTGCCTTTTATGTGGCAAGCCTTCCAGATGAACATCAGAAGATATTTTACAACAACATATTTACAAAGAGCCCTTGGAGACTTCAGTACGATGCTTTCATCATGGCATATCAATTAACTCCAGAACGGTTCGTTCGTAACGCATTAGAAAAACCTCTTCGCGATATATCCTATGAAATGATGTCCGCACACAACGCAGAATTTTTTGTTCTCACAAAATTGTATGCTGAACGTTTTGTATTTCAATTTAATGATGACGATGAATGCTTATCTACCGGATTCTCTCATGAACACATTAGTGAAGATTATATCGCACAAAATGCAATTAAACTAGTGCGGATATTTGAATTCGCTTCTGACTGGCAAAATGATACAACATACCGCATGTTTGATATCGGGGCAATGATTGCAGGGAGGATCGACAGAGATGTATTCCCTAAAGGTGATCGAGTAATGGTTACTCTAAAAGAGCTAGCGTCGGTAGATTGGCTGTCAACAAGCGCGTATAATGAAGTGATGGAAAACCTTATTTCTATCGATGAGGTAAAAAAAATAATAGCTGTAATTAGTAGGATAATACAACATCTTGATAAGACATCAGCATTGCTCGAATCTTCAGACAGCATTTTTGACGATCTGTAATCACGAACAATAGCCACACTTATTGTACTAGTCCCGTCTGTTTTGGAATTGTCAGGGCTATTGAGGCTGATTGAGATTGTCTTGTAACCTTCGCAACTGGTATTTATGACAACCAATTGAATCCCTTTTTGTGGGGAAGTTAGATTGTTAGCATCGGTCAAAAATTGGTACGCAATAATCAAAGAATAGAGTTCTCGCAACACAGCGCCATCCGGGCAGGATGGTGCTGTGTTTTATTCATCTGTCAGTTTTAGCATAAGCTCCGCACCAAACTGAAGTCCGTCAAGAAATGCCTTTTGCTCGTAGGCAGTACAGAGCCGGCAAGTGAGATTAAAAACTGCGTTGTTGTCTTTCAGAGGCAAGATCTTCAGGAACTCCTCCAGTTCCATAAAGCCTTGCTGGATTTCAGGGGGATCAGATTCATGTGTCTCGGCGTAGGCTCGGTAAAGCAAATCCAGTATGTTCTCGCAGTCAGGGTCTCCCACATCGTAAGGGTGGGTCTGCAAATAGTCTCGCATAGCTTCGGAAATAAATTTCATAAGGTGTACCTCCAAAAAAGTTTGTCGTATGTTACCTTGGCTTCCGACAAATTGCAAGTAATATTTTCTAAAAATATTTTCGACAGCTATTGACATACGAACATCTGTTCGTTATAATAAAGGCACAACTGAACGAACCAAGGAACCTTCGTATGAGGGGTTTTGCTGACACCGAGCAACGGGGATACCGCTTCGGCGGTATATGAAACACCACCAAATAGCCGGGCGCAAAAGTGTAGTACATGTCATTGGCAGAGTATCTGCCGGATGTGTACCAGACTTTTGTGCCCGGTTTTTTCATCCTATGGGTTCGTTCGGAAAAAGATGAAGGAGGTATGTTTATGAGAGAAAGTAAATTCAAAGAGTACTCAGATCTGCCGTTGACCTTAACAGCACCAGAGGTTGGAGAAGTGCTTGGCATATCCAGGGCAGCCGCCTATGCGTTAGTTCGCTCTGAGGGGTTTCCACATCTCAGAATTGGTAACCGTATCTTAGTGCCGAAGGACAAGTTTATCGCGTGGATCGGCAAGCAAAGCAGCACGACGGAACACGCCCTGTGAAGCCACTGGCAGGGTTGTGTCCGCTTTTCGTGAACGGCTGGCATCCATGCGCCACCGAAGCTATCCTTAACATCTAGGCGCGATTTTCTTTCGGTGCTTACGAAAAGATTGCAGGAATAAGGGCAGGCGCCAAAAGTGCCGCCTACCCGACCCACAGCGACCGGCAATTGCCGGTCGCACAAGGGTTTTAGCCAGGACGAATTTCGCCCTAAAGTGGCGTCTTTAGAGATTCTTCGTGTGAAAGAAAATAGTTAGTGCTTAGCACGGCAAGCGATTTTGCAGTATGAATCCGTTAATTTAGGAGGTGTTTTGAAAAAGAAAGAAAAAAGAGAAGTCATCCGCAAAACTGTCAGTTTGGACAAGGAATTAGTCTCCACCTGCGAGGTTTTATATGGTGAAGCAGGTGTAGATAACTTCACCCAGTTCGCAGCCAGTGCGCTACAGATGTACACAGAGTATCTTCTCAGTCAGAAACAACGCCCACTCCTTGCCAGAGAGGTTCGCAAGGCACTCAAGGATGAGGTTCGCCCCATAGCCTCCCGGCTTTCGAAAGGGCTGTACCGCTATGCGATCCTCCTGGATATGATGTGCCAGATCGTTGCGTGTTTAAATTTTGCTGGTGACACCTCAATCCTGGAAAAATTCCGAAAGAATGCCAACATACGAGTAGCCAAGATGCGCGGTCATATCGATATCAAATCCATCATTGACGATGGTTGGACTGATTATATGGTGGACGAGAATGACGATTGGTAATCCTATTGCATTCATCATCTAACGATACCAACAAATCTTTGTTGGTATTAATGAATAGCTATTTCCCAAAAAGTGTAGTATTGTGTGTGCTGCGAAAGGAGTTGATAACATGGCAAAAAGAAGAAGTAACGG
>CAZLLC010000088.1:0-7168 GCA_964560245.1 uncultured Oscillospiraceae bacterium
AAGCCCGCCGCTACTACATCGGCATCGTGGGTAAGTACGGCCCCCAGGTGCAGGCACTGCTGAAAAAGGCTGCCGGTCTGGATATTCAGATCATCGCGCCTTTGCACGGACCGGTGCTGACGGAAAATTTGGGCTATTACATCAATTTGTATGATATTTGGTCCTCTTATCAGGTGGAAAGCGATGGCATCGTGATCGCCTATACCTCTGTTTACGGTCATACCAAGGCAGCCGTGGAGCTGCTGGCACAGAAGCTGAAGGAAAAGGGCTGCCCCAAGGTGGTGGTGAATGATCTGGCACGGTGCGATATGGCAGAGGCTGTGGAGGATGCCTTCCGTTACGGCAAGCTGGTGCTGGCAACCACCACCTACAATGCGGATATCTTCCCCTTTATGAAGGAGTTTATCCATCACCTGACCGAGCGTAACTATCAGAACCGCACCATCGGTCTGATCGAAAACGGCTCCTGGGCACCTTTGGCTGCCAAGGTGATGAAGGGAATGCTTGAAAAGTCTAAAAATATCACCTTTACCGATACCACCGTCCGGATCCTGTCCTCCCTGAATGAGGACAGCAAGGCCCAGTGCGAAGCGCTGGCAGAGGAGCTGTGCAGAGAGTATTTGGCCCGTCAGGATGAAACCGCCAACAAAAACGATCTGCGGGCGCTGTTCAATATCGGCTACGGTCTGTATGTGGTCACCTCCAATGACGGTCAAAAGGACAACGGTCTGATCGTCAACACCGTATCTCAGGTCACCAATACCCCCAACCGGATCGCTGTGACCATCAATAAGCAGAATTACTCCCATCATATTATCAAGCAGTCCGGTATTATGAATGTAAACTGCCTGGATGTATCCGCGCCGTTTTCCGTGTTCCAGAATTTCGGCTTCCAAAGCGGCCGTACCGCTGATAAGTTTGCAGGCATTGAGGAGCTGCGCAGTGATAACGGTCTGCGGTTCCTGCCTCAGCATATCAACTCCTTTATGAGCCTGAAGGTGGAGGACTATGTGGATCTGGACACCCACGGAATGTTCATCTGCTCCGTTACGGAAGCCCGGGTGATTTCCGACCGTGAAACGATGACCTACACCTACTATCAGAACAATGTAAAGCCCCAGCCCGAAACGGAAGGAAAGAAGGGCTATGTGTGCAAGGTCTGCGGCTGGGTCTATGAAGGCGAGGAGCTGCCGGATGATATCGTGTGCCCCCTGTGCAAGCACGGGGCTGCCGACTTTGAACCTATTGCCTGAAGCTGTAAGAAAAAACTTGCTAATGCAAAATATCATTGCTATAATATTAAAGGTGTCCCAAAATAATTTTGTATAGGAGAAGCTTATGAATATTAATTATATCCATCCTGCGGATCAACTTGTAATGTTTATGCAGCGCATCTATGACAAGGGTATGACCACCACCTCCGGCGGCAACCTGTCCATCATCGATGAGGAAGGCAATATTTGGATCACGCCTGCCGGTGTGGATAAGGGCACCCTGAACAGAAATGATATCGTCTGTGTCAAGCCTGACGGTACGGTGGTGGGCGCGCACCGGCCCTCTTCTGAGCTGCCGTTCCATGCGGCGGTCTATAAAATGCGGCCGGATCTGAAAGCGGTGCTGCATGCCCATCCGCCTGCGCTGGTATCCTTTTCCATCGTCCGGAAAAGCCCGGATCTGAATTTGCTCACCTCTGTGCAGAAAATGTGCCCGGAGCTGAAAATTGCCACCTACGCCGTGCCCGGCAGTGAGCAGCTTGGTGAGAATATCGGCAAGTGCTTTGCTGATAACTGTGATATGGTGCTTTTGGAAAACCACGGTGTCTGTATTGGCGCGCCGGATATGTTTACCGCTTTCCAAAGGTTTGAAACACTGGAATATACAGCCAATCTGGAAATTTTGGCAAAGCGGATCGGTACGCCCAGAGCCCTGAACGATCAGGACTACAAGCTGGAGCAGACGACCAACCACACCAAAATGGACGATTTTATCCCCGGCTCTCATTCCGTGGAGGAATTGGCAGCCCGCCGGGATATGATCACCTTGATCCGCCGTTCCTACAAGCAGGGTCTGTTTACCGCCACCCACGGTACATACTCTGTACGCCTGTCTGACGGCAGCTTTATCATCACGCCCTTCGGTATGGACAGAGCCTACCTGGAGGAGGATGATCTGGTGCGGGTCAAGGCCGGTATGAAGGAGATGGGCAAGGTTCCTTCCCGGGCGGTGATCCTCCACGAGAAGATCTACGCCTACAATCCGGAGATCAGCGCTGTTCTGTTGGCGCACCCGGTTCACGCAATGGCATTTGCGGTCACCGATACCCAGTTCGATCCCCGTACCATTCCCGAAAGCTACATTCTGCTGCGGGATGTAAAGCGGATCACCTATGAAGAATACTATTCCAAGCAGGATATGATCGCTGAGTACTTTGGAGCGGCGCATCCGGCGGCAATGGTGGAGAACAACTGCGTTATCGTCACCGGCAGCACCCTGCTGCAGGCCTTTGACCGCTTGGAGGTTATGGAGTCCACAGCCCATTCCATCATCAATGCTTCTGCGGTAGGACAGATCGTCCACATTTCCAAGGAAGAAGTGGATGACCTGAAGGAAGCCTTTGACTTGGTAGATGAAGACTAAAAAAAGCGGGTGGCTCAGTGAAGCCGCCCGCTTTTAATTGACAATTGACAATTGACAATTATGTGAATTATTGTTTCGCGTACGAATTGCGCCGCACCAAAAACCTCCCTCTGATGAGGGAGGTGGATTCGCCGTAGGCGAAGACGGAGGGAGAGAAACTACCCCTCAGTCACCTGCGGTGACAGCTCCCCTGACAAGGGGAGCCTTTGGATTGTACGCCTGACCTTCTGCGCTCAATTCTGATTTAGCGGTGGTGTATTTCAGCAAATTATTTACCCTGGTCCAGATGGACGTTCAGGTGGGGGTAAGTCATTTTAATTCCCCGGGCTTTAAACACTGTTTGGATGTTGCGGTTACAGCTGTGCATCGTGGTCCAGTAATCGTCAGCGGTGGTAAAGATCTGTAAAATATAGCTGACGGCGCTTTCACCGTAGGCGGAAATGGCGGTGTAGGGCCCAGGGTCTTTTAACGCCGTTTCTACAGCTGCCGCTTCTATTAGTGCTTCCAGCACCTGATCCGGATCGTTATCATAGGAAACGCTTACGGTAATATCCACACGGCGTGTTCCGGAGGTGGAATAATTTACGATCTCTGCCGAATCCACGATGCTGTTGGGGATGGACACGGTTTTACCGTTAGGGGTCAGCAGCTTGGTGTAGGTCAGCCCAATTTGTTCAACAGTGCCGCTCTGACTGCCGATCTCCACATAATCACCCAGCGCAAAGGGCTTGGTGGAAAGCAGGGTGAAGCCGCCGATCAGATTTGCCAGCGCATCCTGAATGGCGAGAGAAACTGCCAAGGTCAGCACACTGGCCAGTGTGACGATGCTACTCACATCAATGCCCATTTTGGAAACCACCATCAGGATCAAAATGATGTACAGCACGACCCGCACGACCGATCGGACCAGCGACACTGCGGCTTTGTCCAGCCTGGATTTGCTGAATGCTTTGTCCAGAAGCGCAAGCAGGATCTTTATAACGCATAAGCCTGCCAGAAGGATCAGGGCTGCCGGCAGTAATTGACCCAGTGCGTAGCTGGAAATAAAGCTGAAAACTTTTTTGATGGATTCTAACATAAAATCATCCTTTCTTGTGGAATATCTTAATTATATATTTTAAAACACATCTTCGCAAGAAAAAAATGGAAACCCGGCACCGTTGAGCAGACGGTGCCGGGTTCCATGAAAAGAGAGAGATAAGAAAATGAAAAGGAGAATTGATTTAATCCAACGTATATTCGTATTATAGCACCGGAAATTGTAAAATGCAATAGGCGTGTTGTAGAAAAAATATGAACGATATAAAATTTTTGGAGCTTTAATTGTGCAATATCAACAAATGCTGCAAAACACTTTTATACAAATTTGCAATTAAAAGCTTTAATGGGTTTTCCGGGATGGGGTGGACAAAAAAGAGTTAAAGGATCTGAGCTAAGGATGAGTATTATACGGACAAGTGGAGCATAATGGGCAAAATAATTGTCCAATACTGCTAAAAATGGAGGGTAATCACAATTCTTTCTTTACGAAAGCCGGTTGTGATGGTATAATAGAGAACAGATCAACCGGAATACTGTTTTCCGGCATTGAGGAGCGAACACTATGAATAAAAGAATATACATTGCTGCTGCGGCAGTGGTGGTGCTGCTTTTGAGTATCGTGGTGATCCTGCTGGGTGTGGATTGGAACAAGACCGTTGGCATTTGCTATATGGAAAAAACCGATGAATCCAATGCCGCCTACCGTGAGGCTATGGAGCAGACGCTGAAGCAGCAGGGGATGGAGGTACTGGTTACCGTTGCGGAGTCGGATCATTCCAAGCAGCTTTCTTTGATACAGGAGCTGATCGACCGGCGGTGTGATGCCCTGATCATTGAACCGGTGATGCTGGAGGACGGCACAGAGCTTTTGGAGGAACTGAGCCGGACAAAGCTGCCGACTGTGTTGATCGGTCGGTCTCTTGATGACGCGCTGGTGGAATCTTATCCCTTTATAACCTTTGTAGGTACCGATGATACCCAGCCCGGCAAGCTGCAGGCGCAGATGGTAATGGATCTGCCTGACGGCGGTGATGTGAACGGTGATGGGATCATATCTTATATGATCATTCAGGGTCCTGAGGAGGATCAGCTTGCCGCTTTGCGGACAGCCACCTTCCGTCAAACACTGGCAACGTCTGTAAACGAATCGGAAATGCTGACCATAGGCTACGGCGACTGGTCTGCAGACAGCGGTCTGCAGATCTGTCGGCAGGAAATGGCTTCCTTCGGCAAGGATATCGAAGTGATCGTCTGCGGCAGTGACCGGATGGCGCTGGGCGCGGCGCAGGCTATTGAAGAAGGCGGCTGGCAGCTGGGGCAGGATGTGTACCTGTTCGGCATCGGCGCGGATGAGCAGGTGCTGCAGCTGATCCGGGAGGGCAAGATCACCGGTACGGTCAGCAGTGATATTAACCTGCAGATCAATGCTGTGCTGACGACCCTGATCAATCAGCTGGGCGGTCAGAGTATGTCCAATCAGAGCAGCATCCGGCAGCTGACTGTGACGGCTGACAATGTAGAAAGTTTCCTGAATGAAAATTAATAGTTTTTTCATTTATGAAACTGTAATCAGGGCAAAAATAAAGGAGAATGTATATGCGTGTTTTGATCCTTTCTGCCAATACGGGAGAAGGACATAATTCCTCTGCCCGGGCGATCGTGGAAGCGCTGCACCAAAAGGGCGTGGAAAGCGATATTCAGGATTGCCTGTCCTTTCTTTCTCCCGGTTTCTCCCGGTTCATATCGGAGTGGCACGTGCGGCTGTATCAGCACGGGGGAAAGATCTTTGATAAAAGCTACCGATTTATGGAAAATATATCCAATCCGGACAATTATAATCCGCTCTATGAGCTGCTGAGCCTGGGTGCCGGTAAGCTGCATAGCACGATCATTGAAGGGGGCTACAGCTGTGTGGTGTGTGTCCACCCCTTTGCCGGCATTATGCTGACGGAAACCCGGCGCTGCTGGAATATGACCATTCCGGCGCTTTTGGTTGCAACGGATTATACCTGCACGCCTACGGTGGAGCAGTGCCGTATGGATACCTTTTTTGTGCCGGCACCGGAGGTGTGCGGAGAATTCTTTGAAATGGATATTTCACAGGAAAACCAGTTTGTGGCAGGCATTCCGGTCAGTCAGAAATTCTATGAGCCCGGTGACAAAGCCCAGGCCCGTCAGGAGCTGGGGCTGCCCGATGAAGGCACGGTGGTGCTGGTGATGGGCGGCAGTATGGGCTGCGGTCCTGTTGCGAAGATCGTAAGGGAAACACTGGAGCAGATGCCGGACGATGGAACAATGGTGACTGTATGCGGACACAACGATAAGCTTCGGGAAGAACTGGAACAGATCAGTGATCCGAAGCTGTGCGTGCTGGGTTATACAGACCGGATCCACCGGTATATGGACGCGGTGGATATGATCATCACAAAGCCCGGCGGACTGAGCTCTACGGAAGCTGCCAATAAACACGTGCCGATGGTATTCATCAATACAGTGGGTGGCTGTGAGAGCAGAAATTTTGACCTGTTTTTGAAAAAAGGCTATGCCGTGGGCAGCAGCGATCCGGAGGAAGCGGTGCGGATCGCTATCCGTATGGCTTGGGATGCTGCCGGCCGTCAGAAGATCCGCAGCCGATTGGAGCGGGACTTTTCCTGCAACACCGGTATGCAGATCGCGGAGCATATCATAGCCTGCGCTCAAAAATATATTGAATAAATACAAGAGGGTGCCTCAAAATAAGAGGTACCCTCTGCTTTTGCGTAAAATACAAAAATCTACAGTTGATTTTTTGTAGAAAAACCGTTACAATAAATCGGATTTTGACAGAAGGAATGATAGAATTGGAAAAAAACAGACTTCCGGACAGCCGGGAGAATAAAATGGGTACTATGCCCGTGGGCAAGCTGCTGTTTAATATGGCATTACCCCTGGCGATCTCTATGCTGGTACAGGCCTGCTATAACGTGGTGGACAGCATTTATGTGGCAGATTACTCCGAAAACGCCGTAACGGCACTGTCTTTGGCTTTCCCTATCCAAAACCTGCAGATCGGCTTTGCCACGGGTATTGCCGTTGGTATGAACAGCCTTTTGAGTAAATCTTTGGGACAGGGGGATCGGGAACGGGCCGATCGGGCGGCAGGCAACGGCATTTTCCTGACTTTTGCAGCCATTGCGCTGTTTATGCTCTTTGGCTTCTTTGGTGCCGAGGCTTACTATGATATGCAGAATATCAGCGCCGAAACGGCAGAGGGCGGTACCCAGTACACTGCTATTTGCTGTATTTTTACATTGGGTATTTTTATTGAGATCCTGGGCGAACGGCTGCTGCAGGCTTCCGGACGGACGATTTTTACAATGTATACCCAAGGTGCCGGCGCCATTGTGAATATCATTTTGGACCCGTTGTTCATCTACGGCTATGAGCCGCTGAACATTCCGTCTATGGGCGTTGCCGGCGCGGCGGTGGCTACGGTCATCGGTCAGTGGGT
>CAZLLC010000089.1:0-7106 GCA_964560245.1 uncultured Oscillospiraceae bacterium
ACAAGATTTTTGCATCCCCCATCATCACCGACCTGATGAAGGTCCTGGGCTGCGGCGTGGAGATCCAGGGCAAAAAGTCCAAGGAGCTGTCCTCTTTTGATATTGACAATCTGCGCTGGAGCAAGGTCATCATCTGTACCGACGCGGACGTGGACGGCTTCCAGATCCGCACCTTGATTTTAACTATGCTGTACCGGCTGTGTCCTACACTGATCCGGGACGGTTATGTTTATATTGCAGAGTCTCCTTTGTTTGAGATCACCTATAAGGGCAAGACCTGGTTCGCTTACAACGAAGCGGAGAAGGTGCAAATTCTGCGGGATAAGCTTAATGGCAACAAGCCCTCCAGCATTCAACGCTCCAAGGGTCTTGGTGAAAATGACCCGGAAATGATGGCAGCCACCACCATGAATCCGGAAACACGGCGCCTGATCAAGGTGATGCCGGAGGACGCGGAGCGCACAGCCCATTATTTCGATGTTTTGCTGGGTGATGCACTCAATGAGCGGAAGAATTTTATTGCGGAAAACGGCTCCAAGTATCTGGAGCTTGCGGATATTTCCTAAGAGAGGTCAGCTATGGCACGGAAGAAGAAAGAATCACAAAATGAAGTAAAAGTTGATACCAGTAATATGATGGATCTGGTGGGCTCTACCACGGAGCAGGCCATTTCCGAAACACTGGAAGTCAACTATATGCCCTATGCAATGTCTGTTATCGTATCCCGTGCGATCCCGGAGATCGACGGCTTTAAGCCTTCCCACAGAAAGCTGCTGTATACGATGTACAAAATGGGTCTTTTAAAGGGCAAGCTGACAAAGTCTGCCAATATTGTGGGTCAGACCATGCAGCTCAATCCCCACGGCGATGCAGCCATCTATGAAACCATGGTCCGTCTTGCCCGCGGTAACGAAACACTGCTGCATCCGTTTGTAGCATCAAAGGGTAACTTTGGTAAGGTCTATTCCAGAGATATGGCATATGCTGCCTCCCGTTATACAGAGGCAAAATTAGAGCCTTTATGTGAGGAACTGTTCCGGGATATCGATTCGGATACGGTGGATATGGTGGATAATTACGATGCCACCCAAAAAGAGCCGGTGCTGCTGCCTACGACCTTCCCTAATGTGCTGGTTTCAGCCAATCAGGGCATTGCGGTCGGTATGGCATCGAATATCTGCTCCTTTAACCTGACTGAGGTCTGCAATACGGCCATTGCTTTGATGAATGACCCGGATCACGATATCCTGGAGACCTTACCCGGTCCGGACTTTTCCACCGGTGCGGAGCTTTTGTTTGACGAAGCCACCACCCGGGAGATCTATGCCACAGGCCGCGGCAGCTTTAAGCTGCGCTCCAAGTGGCGTTACCTGAAAAAAGAAAACATCATTGAGATCTACGAGATCCCTTATTCCACCACCAGCGAAGTGATCATTGACAAGGTGGCGGAGCTGATCAAGGCAGGCAAGATCAAAGAGATCAACGATATGCGTGACGAAACAGACCTGAGCGGTCTGAAGCTGGCAATTGACCTGAAGCGTGGCGTTGAGCCTGAAAAGCTGATGCAAAAGCTGTTCCGTCTGACACCGCTGCAGGATAGCTTTGCCTGTAATTTCAACATCCTGATCGAGGGTATGCCCCGGGTGATGGGTGTTGGCGAGATTTTAGAGGAGTGGACTGCCTGGCGTACCGGCTGCGTCAAGCGCAGACTGTTCTATCAGATTCAGAAAAAAGAAGACCGCCTGCACCTGCTGAAGGGCTTGGAACGGATCTTGCTGGATATTGATAAAGCCATTGCCATTATCCGGGAAACGGAGATGGATAATGAAGTTATCCCCAATTTGATGATCGGCTTTGGCATTGATGAAATTCAGGCCAATTTCGTTGCGGAGATCAAGCTGCGTAATATCAACAAGGAATATATCCTGAAGCAGCTGAAGGCTGTGGAAGATTTGGAAAAGGAAATTGCCGACCTGCGTGATATTCTGGGCAGCCGCCTGCGCCTGAAGAAGCTGATCATCAACGAGCTGAAGGCTGTGGTCGAAAAGTACGGTCAGCCCCGCAAGACCGAGATCATTTACGAGTCCCAGCAGATCGAACCGGAGGAAGAGATCGACGATACTCCGGATTATCCGGTCACATTGTTTGTATCAAAAGAAGGTTATCTGAAGAAAATAACACAGCAGAGCCTTCGTATGTCCGGCGAGCAAAAGTTCAAGGAAGGCGACAGCCTGGCCTTTACCAAGGAAACTACCAACAAAGCAGAATTGCTGGTCTTTACCGATCAGTGCCAGTGCTATAAGACCCGACTTTCCGACTTTGACGATAGTAAGGCATCCCTGCTGGGCGACTATCTGCCTCAAAAGCTGGGTATGGACAGTGGCGAGAATGTTCTGTATGTGGCGCTTCCCGGAGATTATAAGGGCTTTATGATGTTCTTCTTTGAAAACGGCAAGGCCGCAAAGGTTCCTCTTTCAGCTTATGAAACGAAAACCAACCGGCGTAAGCTGACAGGCGCGTTTTCCGACAAGAGTCCTCTTAAGGGCGCCATCGCGCTGACGGAGGATTGTCAGGTGGCAATGTATTCCACTGATGGCCGTGTGGCGGTTATTTCCACAGCACAGCTTTTGCCCAAAACCACCAGAAATACCCAGGGTGTCAGCACCATGTCCATTAAGAAAAAGGCTGCATTGGACCGTGTCGTACTGCTGCCCGACAGCGGTATCGTCAATGTATCCCGTTATCGCAGTAGAAACATCCCCACAGCCGGTGCGCTTTTGAAAGAGGAGGATGCACCGGATAAGCAGATCAGTTTTGATATGTGAGCCGGCTTTTCCGGCAGACGGAGGTTTTAATGAAAAGCAAACTGCAAAATCTCATTAGCATACTGAAGATCACAGCAGGCTGCGCGCTTTTTGGCTTAGGCTTCAATCTGTTCCTGGCACCTTCAGACCTGAACGTAGGCGGCATATCCGGTTTGTCTATGGTTATTGTGGAAATACTGGGTGTCGGCACTATTGGCGCTTTGTCTATGATCATCAATTTGCCATTATTTGCCATTGGGGGCTTAAAGATCGGTAGGAGCTTCTTCTTTAATTCTCTGTACGGTATGGCAGCGCTGTCCCTGTTTATTGATCTGTTTTCCAAGCTTCCGGTACCGGAAACGGAAGTTTTGATCGGCGCTTTGTATGGCGGCGTGATCTGCGGCTTTGGCTTGGGTGTGGTGTTCAGTGCCGGTGGCTCTACCGGTGGCTCGGATATTATCGTCCGTCTGCTGAAGCTGAAATACCAAAATGTACCCATCGGCATTATCAATACGGTTTTTGATATGGTGGTTGCGGTGCTGACCGGTATCGTGTTCAAGGATCTTAATACCACACTGTATAGCGGTGTAGCCATCTTTGCTTGCGGCAGAGTGATCGATGCTGTGGTGTATAAGTTTGACTATTCCAAGGTTGCTATTGTTATCAGTAAGCACTATGACGAAATTGCCAAGCAGATCGGCAGTGAGCTGCACCGTGGCGCCACCTTCCTGGACGGTCAGGGCGTATACAGCGGTCAGGAAACAAAGGTGATCCTGACAGCAGTAAAAAAACAGCAGATCTCCGATCTGAAGCAATTGGTGGTGGACATCGATCCGGATGCGTTCATCATCGTGCAGGAGGCCCACCAGGTTTTGGGTGACGGCTTTGCAAGATACTCCAAATTTAATCTGTAATATTAAGGGTCATTGCGAACCAGTGACTGTGTCACTGGTGTGGCAATCTTAATGCAAAAATATTGTGTAAATGGAGGGGGCGTTATGAAAAAAATACTGGCTGCAGTTCTCCTGTGTGCTGTTCTGCTTTCCGGCTGTGATCTTTGGATGTCCGGAGAGTATTACTCCGTAACGCCCCATCAGAGTTCCTCCGGTACGGGCAGTAATACCAGTGCGGAGGTTTCCAGTTATATTCAGCTTCGGGAAAAGTTAGAGCAGATGGTTGCTGAGGGCACAGAAAACGGCGTGATCTACTATTCAGTGATCGACCGCGCGTACATCGACCGGTATATGGAAACGGCTGTGGAGTATGTGATGGAGTCCACCCCCGTTGGCGCTTATGCAGTCGGCGCTATCGATTATGACATCGGTACCAATACCGGTAAACAGGCTGTGGCGGTGACGATCGTCTATAACCATAGCCGCCCGGAGATCTTACGGATCAAACAGGCATCAACGATGGAAGATGCCTGTCAGATCATTGCAGGTGTACTGGAAAACTGCGATACCGGGGTGACCATTCAGGTGGATGCTTACCAGGAAATGGATGTTACCCAGTATGTTCAGGACTATGTGGATGAAAATCCGGATGTGTGTATGGAAATGCCCCAGGTGACAACGTCCGTATATCCTGAAGATGGTACAGCCCGGATCCTGGAAATTATGTTTTCCTACCAAACAAGCCGTGAAGAGCTGCGGAAAATGCAGCAAACTGTAGAGCCGGTTTTCAATTCCGCGGAGCTGTATGTCAGCGGTGATGCGGAGAATACGGAAAAGTATTTTCAGCTGTATTCCTTCCTGATGGAACGGCATAATTATACTCAGGAAACTTCTATTACGCCGGCCTATCATCTCCTGCGCCACGGCGTTGGCGACAGCAAGGCCTTTGCAACCGTTTATGCGGCAATGTGCCGACGGGCGGGATTGTACTGTCAGGTGGTGACCGGCACCCGTGAAGGGGAGAGCTGGTACTGGAATGTGATAGACGACGGCGGTGAATACCGCTATGTTGATCTGCTTTTATGTAATAAGAAGGGACAGTTCACCACCAAAACCCAGGAACAAATGAACGGCTATGTTTGGGACTACGATCTGTTCCAAACCCAGGCAGAAGAATAAAAACAAAGAAGTTGTAAAAAACGGTAATAATTATACACAATATACATCAGGAGCTTGCCTCCCTCTTTGAGGGAGGTGGCTTTGCCGTTAGGCAAAGACGGAGGGAGTGCCTTATCGAACGATAGGACACTCCCCCAGTCTTTTTGCTACGCAAAAATCCAGCCCCCTCAATGAGGGGGCCAGGATCGTATGCATCTTAAATGAATGAATATACGTTACTTTACAGCCCCTTAAAATGTTTATACGGTCTGTAATTGAATGATAACTACTTCAGGAGGATTGTTGACACGGAAAGGGAATATGCTGTTGCCGATACCCCGGGAAACGATCATATTGGTATATCCTTGGGTATAAAGACCGGAATCGTATTGGGGAAGAAAGCCCTGATGGGGCGCAAACAGACCACCGATACCCGGCAGACGGAACTGTCCGCCGTGGGCGTGACCGCTGAGCACAAGATCTATCGTTGAATCGACATATACAGAGAAAAGCTCCGGACGGTGGGAAAGAAGCACAGTATACTGCTCATTGTTTTCTGTGATGTTTTGAAGCTTGGTTCGCATTGTATAGCTTGCATCATCACCCCAAAAGGTTGGGTCCTGCACACCCAGCAAGGCAATGCTTTCCTCGCCAATAGCGATGGAGATCATTTCGTCCTCTAAAACCGCAACACCGCAGTTGATCAGACCGTCTTTTAATAGCTCATAATCTGCTATCCTGGATTCGTGATTGCCGGTGACGTAATAGCAGGGTGCGATCTGAACGGCTTGCGCTGCAAAATCAAGTGCGACAGAAATATCCGTTCTTCTCGAATCGATCAGATCTCCGGTAATGGCGATCAGATCAGGGTTTTCATCCCGAAGCATTTGAAGCAGATTTTCATTGTTTTTGCCCATCTGTGTGTTGTGCAGATCGGATACCTGCGCAATACGGTAACCGTCAAAGCTGGCGGGCAGCCGTGAGCTGGATAGGGTATAGGTGTTGCACTCCAGTGCGGTATTTCCCCATATGATCCATACAGTCAGAGCAATGATGACCGTCGCCAAAAGAAGTTTGATAATAAGACGGACAGGATGCAATGCTTTTTTCATATACAAGTTCCTTCTTTGCGGTCAATCAATTGAAGCTCAATACCGACCACACCGTATTGACGTTGCAGATCATCAGGATAATAAATGTTCATATCAGCAGGGGAGGCGCTGCGTAATTCTTCCGGCAAATAGCCGCATTTATCCAGCGGCAGAGACTGATACAGTTCAGCAAAGTTATCGAATAGATGCAGCCTCATCACACGGGCTGTGATTTGTTCATCCGGATGTTCTGTATTTGAAAAAATGATGGTATCACCGGCTTTGATTAGACGGCGTTTTTCGTCATATAGCCGTAATTCGATGGTTTTCAGTCCCTTTTTGATCATAGAAAAAGGCTGTGGATTCAGTTTCATTTGATGGTTCATCATTTCACCGCCTTTTATTCATTTCTCTATGCATTGATAAGTATTCCAATCATAAATTTCATATTGCTTTTGTGTTCTAAATAATCTTGAAATTAGTCCTTTGGGTTTGTGGATTCGTTCTATTGCTTTTTCAAAACCCTGTCGCCCAAATACATCGTCTTCGTCATTTAGATCAAAACAAGCATCCCCAAGCCAACTTCGCTTTTTGAGGTCGTTTGCAACAATTACTACGAAATTGCCGCTCTGAATCTTCTTTATGCAATCCAACAAATCATTTGCAAGCATTTCTTCGTTGTAATCAAACATTTCAAAACAATAATCACCGAAACTCAGTTCCTCAAAACGAAATTCATTACCGACATTATTAAACTGGAGTTCGATGTGCTTATTCTGGTTGTTGCTTGCAACAATCAAAGTGATTACTTTGCAGTTTTTGCATTTTTAGTATAAGGAAATAACATTCTGTGATGCCAATATGTAGCTTCATTTTCGTATTCACACATATCAAAATTAATATTGTTTTTGGATAACAATATCTTCGCATTATTCAATGTCATACAATCACCGCCTATGTATATTATAGCATAAAAGCGGCAAAACCGCAATAATTATTCATTATTCACCAGCGCAAACGGCTTCAACATTCATTATTCATTGGAAAATCCGTTCTTTATTTAATGAATAATGAATGATGAATAATAAATAGTGAATAATACAAACAAAAATCCGTCCTCTTTCGAGAACGGATTTTCGTTTGGAGCTACTGGCCGGACT
>CAZLLC010000090.1:0-7055 GCA_964560245.1 uncultured Oscillospiraceae bacterium
CTCGTTGTTTTCGTCCACAACCAAGATGATTTCGTCCTTTTCAGTAGGCCAACGGCGGCTCCTGCCTGCTGTTTTGATAGGAGAATGGAATGAATAAACAGGAATTGACCGCACTGATCGGTGAAATATTGCAGAATATGGGGCAGGAGCCTATGGTCAAGGGCAGTGACTATAAGCCCCTGGCACCAGGTCCTGAGCAGGAAAACACCCATTATTCCGATGGGGATTTTGTGGAGGATGTAACAAAGCTGAACCTGCGCAAGCTCTATTTGGTGGATGACCCCGCCAACGACGGGGCGTTTCGCCGCCTGAAAGAAAAAACACCTGCCCGGCTGGGCTGCGGCAGGACCGGCGCCCGGTATAAGACCTTGACCATGCTGCGTTTCCGGGCAGACCACGCCGCGGCGCAGGATGCGGTATTTTCCCAGGTGCCGGAGGATTTTGGGGATAAAAACGGTATGGTATCTGTGCAAACCAAGTGCACCGACAAGGATCAGTACCTGACAAGACCGGATCTGGGTCGGTGCTTTGACAAGGAAAATCAGCAGAAGATCCGCACCGCCATCTCCGGAAAGCCCCGGGTGCAGATCGTTGTGGGCGACGGACTGTCCTCCGCGGCCATTCAGACCAATGCTATGGACTGTATGGCGGCCATCCGGGATGGCTTGAAGCTGAGAAATATCGAAACCGGCAAAGCGCTGTTTGTCCGCTATTGCCGGGTAGGCGCAGGCGACGCGGTGGGAGATGTGACCGGCTGCGAGCTGGTCTGCGTGTTGGTAGGCGAACGACCCGGGCTTGTGACGGATAAGAGTATGTCCGCTTATATCACTTACGCGCCGCATACCGGCGTGTCGGAATCCAGCCGTACGGTGGTATCCAACATCCACGCCGAGGGCACACCGGCGGTGGAGGCCGGCGCCCATATCGCGGAGCTGATCGACACCATTCTGAAAAAGAAGGTATCCGGTGTGGGTCTGCATTTGGAGGGACAGGTATGATCCCGGTAAAGGTTTTGGCGGTGCGCTATTTAGCCGGGGCATCGGATGCGCTGCGCAAGGCACTGAATGTTCCGGAAAACTATACCAGCCTGGCAATGCTCACCGCAGACAGTGACGATGCCACCTATATCGCTTTGGATGAAGCCACGAAGGCGGCGGATGTTCAGGTCTGCTACGGTGAGAGCTTTTATGCCGGCGCAGGCAATGCCACCACGCCCAACACCGGGGAGGTGATCGGCATTTTGGCAGGACCTACACCCGGTGCGGTCCGCAGCGGTATGGAGGCGGCACTGTCGGCACTGGAAAGGATCGGCTTTGAGGAAACGGGCGGTGTGCCTTATCTGGCGTACACGGTCAGCTGCTGCGGCTCGTTTTTGGCGCGGCAGGCGGGTGTGCCGGAGGGGTCAGCGCTGGCATACCTGATCGCGCCGCCGTTGGAGAGTATGTATGCCATGGATGCGGCATTGAAGGCGGCGGATGTGAAGCTGTGCAAGCTTTATACACCCCCCAGTCAGACCAACTTTGGGGGCGGTCTGCTCGCCGGCACACAGGCTTCCTGTCAGGCAGCCTGCGCGGCCTTTGCTGATGCGGTAGCAGAGGTTGCTCAAAAACCTGTATAAACGAGGTGTTATATGGAACTGGATAAGGATTTACAAGCCCGGCAGGAAGCCCGGTGTCTGGCAAAGAAAGCCGCTGAAGCGCAGGAGCGCCTGCTGAGAATGAGTCAAAAGCAGTTGGATGCCATTGTGGAAGCGGTGGCGAAGGCCTTCTCCGCGTCTGCGGCAGAGCTGGCGGAAATGGCGGTTCAGGAAACGGGCTTTGGCAACGCGCGGGATAAAAGGGAGAAAAACCTTTTTGCGTCCCAAACGGTTTGGGAGGCTGTCCGGGAAATGAAAACCGTAGGCGTATTAAACCGGGATGACATGGAAAAGCTATGGCAGATCGGTGTTCCCGTGGGCGTGATCGCGGCCATCGTGCCCAGCACAAACCCCACGTCCACCGTATGCTATAAAGCGATGATCGCCTTAAAGGCGGGAAACGCTATTGTATTCTCGCCCCATCCGAAAGCCGTCAATTGCACCCGCAAGGCTGCTCAGATCGTGGAGCAGGCGGCACGGCAGGCAGGGGCGCCGGAGGGCGCTGTGGCTTGCTTGAGCATTCCGTCTATGGCAGGCTGTCAGGAGCTGATGGGGGCTGAGGAAGTGCGGCTTATTTTAGCAACCGGCGGTCCTGCAATGGTGAAAGCCGCCTACAGCTCCGGCAAACCGGCTATTGGTGTGGGCGCAGGCAACGGTCCGGCGTATATCCACCATTCTGCCGATGTACAGAAGGCAATGGAAAGCATCGTCCGCTCCAAGACCTTTGACAATGGCACGGTCTGCGCTTCGGAGCAGAGCATCATTGTGGAAAAGGATATGGAGGAGCAGGTGCGGATCGAAGCTGCCAAATGCGGCTGCTATTTTATGAGCAAGGACGAAGCCGGGGCATTGGCAAAGCTGCTGTTCAGACCCACCGGTGCGCTGAATCCGGAGATCGTGGGCAAAAGCGCGGTTTTCCTGGCGCAGAAGGCCGGCTTCAAAGTGCCGGACTTTACAAAAGTGCTGATCGCCCGGGAGCAGGAGGCAGGTCCTACAAGACCCTATTCTATGGAAAAGCTGTGTCCGGTGCTGGCGTTTTTTGTGATGGACAGCGAGGAGGCGGTGCTGCAAAAGGCTATCGAGGTTCTGACCCACGAGGGCAGCGGTCACACGTTTGTGATCCACGCCCAGGAGCGGTCAGTGATCGAAAAATTCGCACTGCAGATCCCGGTTTCCCGGTTTTTGGTGAATACGCCGGCGGCGTTGGGGGGCATCGGCGCCACCACCGGGCTGTTCCCGGCGCTGACCTTGGGCTGCGGCGCTGTGGGCGGCAGCTCATCGTCCAATAATATTTCACCGTTGGATCTGATCAATATTCGCCGGGTGGCTTGGGGAAAGGATGAATGCCCCAAGGAAGCAGCCCATCAGGTGGACGATGATCTTTTAGAACTTCTGACGAAAAAAATTTTGGAGCGTTTGCAATAATCAATGATGAAAGGAACAAAAGTTATGAACACAAATTCTCTTGGGATGATCGAAACAAAAGGCCTGATCGGCGCTATTGAGGCGGCAGATGCGATGGTCAAATCCGCCAATGTCCAGCTGGTGGGTAAGGAGCAGGTAGGCGGCGGTCTGGTGACCGTGATGGTTCGGGGTGATGTGGGCGCTGTGAAGGCAGCCACGGATGCCGGCGCTGCCGCAGCGGAAAAGGTAGGCGAGCTGATCTCTGTCCACGTGATCGCCCGCCCCCACACGGAAGTGGATAATATTCTGCCCCACGGCAAGCTCACGCCCAGCGGCAACGCCGGTAAATAATGCTTTATACAAAAGCAAATGTGCAGGAAAACATCCGCAACCGGCAGGGCAAACGGGTCTTTTACCTGGCTTTCGGTGACCGGCTGACCAGTGAAGCCCGGGATTGGCTCCAAGCACAGCGGATCGAGATCCTGTCCGCAGAGCAGGCCAAGCCGGAAAGCTACCGGCTGGCAAACGGGGCGGTTTTGTATGAAAAGCCGGAGCATATGACCCACTTAAATGGGGAAGTTTTGGTGCCGAAAAATCACCCCCGGATCAAATTCCGGGGGGCGATGGATACGCTGCAAAGCAGCATTTTGCTGGTTCAAAAGGAGCTGACCGAGCAGGAAAAGGCTCTGCAGGAGATATTGGAGCTGACCCGGCGTTTGATCCGCTGTGATGTGCTGGATGAGCCGGTAGGGGATTTTACCTTGTGCGGACTGACTCAGCAGGAGCAGCGGCAGCACAGTCATTTTCCCCAGAAGTATTACAATACGCCCCATTTTATGCCCACTATTCAGGATCCTTTGGCGGTTTTGAAGCTGAATCATCTGCGCACACTTGCCCGGCAGGCGGAATTGGCGGCTGTAGAGGCTTTTTGCACAGCCGACGGCATCCCTCAGCGGGAAGATATTATGCGTGCCCTGAACCGGGTCAGCAGTATGCTCTACATCCTGATGATCCGGGAAAAGGCAGGTACAAGGAGTTGATCGTATGGACACCAAAAAGCTGGCAGATGCGGTGGTGGACCGGATATTCGTGGAGCTGGAAGCCTCCGGACGCCACGTGCACATCACCAAAGCCCAAAGCCACGCCCTGTTTGGGCACAGCCTGACCCAAAAGCGTCCTCTTTCCCAACCGGGACAGTTTTTGGCAAATGAGCGGCTGACGGTACGGGGTCCAAAGGGTGAATTTCAGAATGTGGCGGTTTTGGGGCCTGAGCGAAAGGAAGCCCAGGTGGAGATCTCACTTACCGACGGCAAGACCCTGGGCATCCAGCCGCCGGTGCGGCTTTCCGGGGATGTGAAAAGCAGTCCCGGTGTGACCTTGATCGGTCCTGCCGGGCAGGTTCAGCTGCAGCAGGGCGTGATCGCTGCCCAGCGGCATATTCATATGACCCCGGAAAAAGCGGCTTTTTTAGGCGTGCAGGATAAGCAGACGGTGAAGCTGCAGACCTTTACTCAAAGACCGGCAATTTTCTGCGACGTAACGGTGCGTGTCAGCCCGGATTTTGAGACCTTTGCGCACCTGGACTATGACGAGGCCAACGCCTGCGGGCTTCAAAAGGGTGATCTGGGGAGGGTGATCCTATGAACCGGGCATACCTTTTGGGAAAAGAACCGGATCGCCCTTTGGGCTATACCTATGTAAAGGAAGCCCCCTATGATACGGTGGTCATCGGCGACCTGACCTTAGGGCAGCTTCTGCATTTTCAGGAAGAGCAGGTTTTGCAGGCTTTGGCAGAGGGTAAGCCGGTGGTGCTTTACACGCCCGGTTTGCCGGAAGCACCCAAAAACCGGGCGTTGGCGGCATCCCTGGCGGCAGGTCGCCGGGAGCTGAAAAACTGGGGCGTTATTTTCACCGATGGCGGACAAAAAAGGCTGATCACCGCCCAGGAGGCAAAAGCCTTGCGCCTTAGCGGCAAAATGCCGGACCCGGGGGCGGTACTCACACCCCTGGCCCGGGAAATACTGGAGGGAACAGATTGAAGATGGGAACGGTAACAGGCGTGGTGTGGTCTACCAGGAAAGCACCGTGCCTGATGGGACAGACTTTTTTGGTGGTGCAAACGCCCGGCGGACAGATCGTGGCGGCAGACCAGGTAGGCGCCGGAAAAGGGGACAAGGTCCTGCTGGTCACCGGAACAGTGGCTTCCCGGTTCTGTATGGAATCGCCGGTGGATGCGGCTGTGGTGGCCATATTGGATCAGGAGGAGAAGTAAATGTCCGTGCACGAAATATTGATTGCCGTGATGGCGGTCTTTGCGGTTTTGGGCGCGCTGGACCGTATTTTCGGCAACCGTTTTGGATTGGGGCAGGAATTTGAAAACGGCATCCTTGCAATGGGTTCGCTGGCACTGGCGATGGTGGGCGTGATCTGCCTGTCGCCGGTATTGGCAGATCTGCTGATGCCCGTGGCCGGTCCTGTTTACAGCTTTTTAGGGGCAGACCCTGCAATGTTTGCCGGTACGATCTTAGCTTGCGATATGGGCGGCGGCGCTTTGGCACAGCAGATGACCACCGATCCGGAGGCTGCCGCCTTGGGCGGCGTGATCTGCGGCAGTATGCTGGGTGCCACCATCGTCTTTACCATCCCCGTGGCGCTGGGCATCCTAAAGGAAGAGGACAGACCCTACCTTGCCAAGGGCATACTGGCCGGCATCGTCACCATTCCGGTGGGAATATTCACAGCCGGACTGGTGGCAGGCTATAATATAGTGATGATACTGAAAAACCTGATCCCCATTGTGCTGATCGCCGCCCTGATCGCCTTCGGCTTATGGAAAGCGGAAAAAGCAATGATCAAGGGCTTTGGCATCTTTGGCAAGGGGATCGTGGCGCTGATCACCGTAGGTCTGGCGGCGGCTATTGTGGAGGCGTTGACCGGTTTCGTTATTATTCCCGGTATGGCGCCCATTGAAGAAGGCTTTCAGACTGCGGGCGCTATCGCAATTGTGCTGGCAGGCGCGTTTCCGCTGGTATTTCTGATCACCAAGCTTTTGAAAAAGCCTTTGGAAAAGGGCGGCAGGCTATTGGGTGTCAACGATACGGCGGCGGCAGGTCTGGTGGCAACACTGGCAAATTCCATTGCTACCTTTGGTATGGTAAAGGATATGGACAGCCGGGGGAAGGTGGTCAATATCGCTTTCGCCGTATCTGCCGCCTTTGTATTTGGCGATCATTTGGGCTTCACCGCGGGCTTTGCCCCAACACTTTTGCCGGCAATGATCCTTGGAAAACTGGCAGGCGGTATCTCCGCCGTCGCCGTTGCATTGCTACTGACAAGAAAAAAAGTGTAAATTTGAATTTATCTTACAAACCCTCGATAGAAACCTTGCCCCCCGCATTTATGAGGGGGGTGCCCGAAGGGCGGGGGGGGAGAAAACAAAACAACGACTCCCCCAGCCTTATTGCCTAAAATCGGCAATAAGCCAGCCCCCTCACAAGTGCGGGGGCCAAGATAAGGTATATGGATCTAAACAATAATTTATATTGACAAAAAGTGGCACTTTGGGCTATAATCGATATGTTAATAAAAAGGCAATGAACAGGAGAGTAAGCTGCAAAGCCACGGTCAGAGAGCCCCGGCAGGTGAGAGGGGGCACGCAGGAGGGCAGCTGAAGATGGCCTGGGAGCCGGAATGTCGATATGTAGGCATTCCCGGGTGCGCCCGTCAGCGCGCGTAATGAGATGGCGTCAGCCATGAATCAAGGTGGTACCGCGGTATTTTTTATCGCCCTTGGACTGTTCCAAGGGCGATTTTTTGTTTTTGAAGGAGAGAAGAATATGAAAAAACCTTATTACATTACAACAGCTATTGCATACACCTCTGCAAAGCCCCACATTGGCAATACCTATGAGATCGTGTTGGCCGATGCCATTGCCCGCTATAAGCGCAACGCCGGCTACGATGTGTATTTTCAGACCGGCACCGATGAGCACGGTCAGAAGATCCAGCAGAAGGC
>CAZLLC010000091.1:0-7029 GCA_964560245.1 uncultured Oscillospiraceae bacterium
GGAAAGCCAGACGGCCGATACGGCCAAAACCGTTAATAGCAACTTTTACAGACATTTTAGATTCCTCCAAATTTTTAATTGCTGCAAAACGCAGCATAATTGACTTGTATGTACGAACATAACCTCATACAGCGCTATCTATTATACAATAACAAAAACTGGTTGTAAAGTAGCTTATTTGCAAAAATCAGTATTTTTTACATATAAAAATTGGCATTATTTACAAAAAAGTCCCGGATTTGTTCCTGCGTAGCCTTAACTGTTCCATGAAACGCCTGCTCTTTACCGCCGCCGCGACCACACAAAGCCTGCACCGCTTCCGTGCCCAGCGTTTTTACATTTTTGCTTTTGCTCACAAGACATATGCTGTAGCCTGCTTGGTCACTGCCGGAGAGCACCGCCGCAATACCGGTGCAGGCCTCCGCGATCCGGTCCGCCAGTTCCCGCACCGCGCCGCCTGTCAGATCCTTTTCAAAACGCAGTACATTTTCCTGCCCCTGGCAGCCTGCGGCAATACTTCCAAAGATCTGCTTCTGCAGACCGATCGCCCGGCTCTTTTCTGCTTCGTAAGCATCCTGCAGCTTCTGCACCGCCCCGGCCGTTTCGGGCATTTTGGCGGAGAGCAACTGGGAGACCTGCCTGTTCTGGTCAAAAATATGGCGCATATATTTGTAGGCTCTGCCGCCACACACCAGCTCCAGCCGGACACCGCTGTGGAATTTCACACAGGACAATATCTTGATAAAGCCCACCTCACCGGTGGTGGCGGTATGCACACCGCAGCAGGCGCACCGGTCAACGCCGGGGATCTCCACGATCCGCACAGGCCAGGGCAATTCCCGTTTGGTACGGTAGGTCATATTGGATAATTCTTCCTGCGATGGATAACCGCACAGAATGGGCAGGTTTGCCCAAACCACCTGATTAGCCTTTTCTTCCAATTCTTTCAGGTCATCGGCAGGAACAGGACCGTCAAAATCCACCTCCATCACCTCTGCGCCCACGTGAAAGCCGGAATTATGGTAGCCAAATTTCTCAAAGATCAGACCGGACAGAATATGCTCACCGGCGTGCTGCTGCATCAGATCAAACCGCCGTGCCCAATCAATGCTGCCCTGCACTGTGCTGCCCGGGGTCAGCTCCCTGTCGCACAGATGGATAATGTCCGCCCCTTGCTCCCGCACATCCAGCACCCGGGCATCCCCTAATGTGCCCAAATCGCAGGCCTGACCGCCGCCCTCCGGATAAAAGGCAGTCTGATCCAGGGTGATCTGCCAGCCTTTATCGGTTTTTTCACAGCCGGTCACTGTTGCCGCGAACTGCCGCAAATGACAATTTTCATAAAATAGCTTCCGTGTTTCCATATTTTTTCCTTTCCTGTCACAGGATTATCAGTTATTATAGCACATCTTGGAAAAGCTTGCAACGGAGGCTTTATTCCTGTCGAGCAATTTCCCAACATTTCCTACCTCCTTTCGTGGTGTTTTGAATATTCACGGCTGTAATATAAAGAAAAACCGCAAAGGAGGATCATTTATGCAATGTCAAAAACTCAGAACCTATATGGAGACCGGTCGGGTGATCTTTCTGCCTGCCCGCTCCATTGCGCCCAATCCGGCACAGCCCCGGACAGTTTTCCGGGAGGACGCCCTGCAGGAGCTTTCCGAAAGCATCCGCCGGCACGGTATCCTGCAGCCCCTGTCTGTTCGCCGGGCAGACACCGGCTATCAGCTGATCGCCGGTGAGCGGCGGCTGCGGGCGGGCATTATGGCAGGGCTGACGGAGATCCCCTGTATCGTAATGAATATGTCCGATCAGGAATCCGGGATGGTGGCGCTGGTGGAAAATCTGCAGCGGCAGGACTTGGATTTTATAGAAGAAGCCCGGGGCATCAGTGTGCTGATGGAAAAATGGTCAATGAGTCAGGAGCAGACCGCCCGTGTTCTGGGTAAAAGTCAAAGCGCCATTGCCAATAAATTGCGGCTGCTGCGCCACAGCCCACCGGTTTTGGAGGCTTTGTGGCAGGCAGAGCTGACAGAGCGGCACGCCCGGGCGCTGCTGAAGCTGCGCTCGGAGGAAGAAAAATTACAGGTCATCCAGTATATTGCCCAATCCGGTCTGAGCGTAGCCCGGACAGAGCAATATATCGATGACCTGCTTATGGGTCGGGAGAAAAAGCCACCCCGTACCGATGTTCAGCATTTTATCAAAAGTGTGACCCAAACCCTGAGCCGCATTCAAAAAGCCGGTGTTTCCGTGATCTCGGAACGGCTGGAAACGGACAGCAAAATTGTTTTGACCATTACGATCCCAAAGTCTTTTTAGCCAGTTCTACATAATGCTCTGCATCGTGGTACTGCTGCCGCATCTGCTCCGGTGTTAACTGCTTTACGATCTTTGCTGGACTGCCCAGCAGCACAGAGCCTGCCGGGGCAACGGTCTTGCCGGTGACCAATGCGCCGGCGCCCACTAAACAGCCTTCTTCCAGCACTGCCCCGGTAAGCACGATAGCGCCCATACCGATCAGGCAGCCGTCACCGACGGTGCAGCCGTGGAGGATGGCGCCGTGACCCACGGTGCAGCATTTTCCAACGATGGTTTCCTCGTGGAGAATACAGCCGTCCTGAATGTTACTGCCGTCACCTACCGTGATCTTACCGCTGTCGCCCCGCAGCACCGCATTGTGCCACACGGAAACGTTTTCGCCCAATTCCACGTCTCCGGTAACCACCGCACCGGAGGCGATATAATACTTTTTTTCCATTATCCGTTCATCCCTTTTAATTTTTCCGCAAGGAGCATAACCACCTGTGCGCAGCGCTTTGCCGCCATAGCTTCAAAAACAGGATAGTCCATCTCCGCGGAATGGTCTGCCTTGTCAGAAATGGCACGCAGGATCACAAAAGGCACGCCGTTTCTATACGCCGTCTGCGCAATCGCCGCGCCCTCCATCTCGGTGCAAAGCGCCCCTGTACGGTCAATGATCTGCTGCTTTAATGCCTGCTCTGCCACAAACTGGTCGCCGCTGGCTACGGTGCCGATCCGAACCTGACCTACACCGGTGCTTTGGGCTGCCTCAGCGGCATAGCTGATCATTGCTTCATCCGCTGCAAAGCCGGTGGGCATACCGGGGATCTTACACACCGGGTATCCAAAGTGACAGCAGTCAAAATCGTGGTGCATCACATTGCTGCTCACCACCATATCTCCGATATCCAGCCGGGCGCACAAAGAGCCGGCAATGCCGGTGTTGACCATATGGGTCACCCCAAAGCAATCGCACAGGATCTGGGCGCCGATGGCGGCGTTGACCTTGCCGATGCCGCATCGGACAAGCACCACCGGCAGGCCTTTCAGGTTGCCCTCGTAAAACTCCGTGCCGGTCTTTTCCGTCACCGTCAGGTTTTCCATATGTTCCTTTAAGGTAGCGATCTCGATATCCATCGCCCCGATAATTCCAAGCTTGATCATAGTAATTCTCCTTTTATTATGATGAAGAACCAACAAGCTTGCCCCCCCACATTTATGAGGGGGGTGCCACGCAAGTGGCGGGGGGAGCATAAAGATGTTTTATCAACTCCCCCAGTCTGCTTCGCAGCCAGCCCCCTCTTCAAAGCGGGGGCCAAGGGTCGGTATCTTCGTTTGCAGTAATATATTATTCCGGGTAGATCAGCCGGTCATCCTCAATATCTTCCAAAAGGGCGGCGTACCGCTTGCCCCAGTAGTTTGCCATGGGCAAATTCATATCTAAATAATTGCCGCAGTCCCTTGCGCTGGCGCCGGGCACTTCACCCTGAAAATCCCGGATAAACGCAAAGCACGCTTTCACCAATTCCACCACATCCCGGGAGCAGTAGTCCCCCTTCAGCAGCAGATAAAAGCCTGTCCGGCAGCCCATAGGACCAAAGTAGAGGACTTTGTCCTTCCAAACCGGCTCATTACGCAAATAGGTAGCTGCCAAATGCTCAACGGTATGCATCTCCGCCGTGTTCATCACCGGTTCTTCGTTGGGCGAAGTCAGCCGCAGATCAAAGGTGGTGACCGTTTCCTCCCCCACCGGATCCTTTCTGGATACATACAAACCGGGCTGCAGCCGGATATGGTCAATGGTAAAGCTGGTGATCTTCTCCATAGCATCGCTTCCTTTCTTTTCTATGATACCTGAAATTTAAAATAAATGCAACAAAAAGTCTTTTGAATCAATGCATCATATTTACAACATCTTTCTTTTGATTTTCTACATATAACAATTGCATAATGCAAGAAAGTGTGTTATAGTAAAGGGTCAAATATAAAGAAAGGAAAGAAACGATGTTTGAACAGATACTTCAAATTATAAAACAATACGATAGGATCATTCTGCACCGGCACACCAAGCCCGACGGTGATGCTATGGGCAGTCAGGTAGGCTTAAAGCATATTCTGCTGGAGAACTTCCCGGAAAAGACCGTTTATATCGTTGGTGATGACCCCCGGTTTTTCAGTTTGGTAGACGGGGCTGTGATGGACGAAATTCCCGACAGTGCCTATGAAGGCGCCCTTGCCGTGATCCTGGACTGCGGCTCTTCTTCCCTGATCAGTGACGACCGTTACAAGCTGGCAGCAAAGACCGTCCGGATGGATCACCATATTTTCTGCGAAGCTATTACCGATCTGGATCACGTCGATACCAGCTATGAAAGCTGCTGCGGTATGGTGGCGGATTTTGCCAAAACAAACGGACTGAAGCTGAATGTGACTGCGGCAAAAGCATTGTTTACCGGCATCGTCACCGATTCCGGCCGCTTCCGCTATGACGGCACCACCTCCCGTACCCACGCATTGGTCAGCTGGCTGCTGGAGCAGCCCTTTGACATTACGGATATTTTCCGCAAGCTTTACGCCGACAGCTACGAAAGCAAAAAGCTGAAAGCCCAATTCATCCTGAAAATTCAGTTTACACCGGCAAATGTGGCATATATCTACACCACCCGTGAGGAATTTGATGAATTGCAGGCAGACCTGTTCACCGTTTCCCGGGGTATGGTCAACACCATGGCGGATATGAAGGGCGTGGATATCTGGGCAAACTTCACGGAAACGGAAAAAGGCGTTTTGTGTGAGCTGCGCTCCAGTGTATACAACATCAATCCCATCGCGGTCAAATATGGCGGCGGCGGTCACGCCAAGGCCTGCGGCGCGACAGTTGCAGACAAAGAAACCGTGATGGCAATGCTTGCGGATTTGGACACAATAGCAGGAGGAAACAATGAATAAAGAAATAATGGAAAAGATCTTAGAAAAAATCAAAGAATACGACCGGATTATGTTATTCCGCCACGTGCGCAACGACGGCGACTGCGTGGGCGCTACCAAAGGTCTGAAGGGCATTATCAAATGTACCTGGCCGGAAAAGGAAGTGTACCTGATCGACACCGACACCGCCGCCTATCTGGAATTTATGGGTCCGGAGGATGAGCCGGTTGCGGACGAGCTGTACGAAACCGCTTTGGGCATCGTGCTGGACACTGCTTCCGAAAACCGGATCTCCAACAAAAAGTACACCCTTTGCAAAGAGCTGATCAAAATCGATCACCACATCCCGCTGGAAAACTATGGCGATCATATTTGGGTGGAGGAGGAGCGTTCCTCCTGCTGTGAAATGATCGTTGCCTTCTATGAAGCCTTCCGGGATCAGCTGAAGATCGATTCTGAAACCGCCACCCACCTGTACACCGGTATGGTCACCGATTCCGGACGGTTTAAGTACAGCGGCGTCAGCGGCGACACCATGCGGGCTGCCGGTACGCTGCTGGATGTGGGTGTGGACACCGATACACTCTACGCCCGGCTGTATCTGGAGGCTTACGAGTATCTGAAATTCAAGGCGCAGCTTTATGAGCGGATGCAGATCACCCCCAACGGCGTGGCATACATCTATGTGGACAAGGCTATGCAGGATGAATTTAACCTGACCCTGGAGCAGGCCAGTGCCTGTGTTGGTACGATGGATTCCATCCGCGGTGTCATCTGCTGGATGGTATTCATCGACAACAACGACGAAAAGGGCTCTATCCGTGTCCGTCTGCGTTCCCGGTTTGCCACCATCAATGAGATCGCGGAAAAATACCACGGCGGCGGTCATGCCTGCGCCAGCGGCGCCACAGTTTACTCTCTGGAAGAAATGCAGGCGCTTCTGCGTGACGCAGATGCCCACATCAAAGAATACAAGGAAACACACGAGGGCTGGTTATGAGAATTTTAGTTACCAATGACGATTCCATCAGCGCATCTCAGCTGCTGCCCCTGATCCGCTGGTGTCAGAAGCTGGGTCAGGTGACCACCGTGGTACCTGCCTATGAGCAAAGCGGCAAAAGCCACGGCATTGAGCTTTTAAAGCCCTTTACGGCTGAGCAGCGGATGCTGGAGGAGGTACCCGTATGGGCTGTGGACTCCACCCCGGCAGACTGTGTCCGCTTTGCGGTGCTGGGTCTTAAAAAGGAATTTGACCTGGTGATCTCCGGTATCAACCGGGGCTTCAACATTGGCCTTGATGTGATGTACTCCGGTACGGTAGCTGCCATTTTTGAAGCTGCTGCCCTGGACATTCCTGCCATTGCCTTCTCCACCTCCCCCAAGGGCTACGAAGAAGCTGTGCAGCATTTAGACCGGGTCTGGGCTTATATACAGGAAAACAAGCTGATGGAAAAGCACAGCCTGTACAACATCAACATTCCGCCCCAGCCTCAGGATATCTATATTACCCGTCAGGGCGGACCTTACTACTCCGATGATTTTGAGCCCCGGGAAAACGACCTGTATATGCCGGTTGGCGTATGCGTCCATAAAAACGGCGGAGACCTGTCTTTGGACACCGATTGCACCGTCAGCGGTCATATCTCCATCACGCCTATGACCCTGTCCCGTACAGATCAGAATATCTACAATGCTCTGAAAGCTTAATCGTCCATTCACTAAATTAGAATTTAGCGCAGCAAAGGCTCCCCTTTGAGGGGTAAGCGAAGCGCAGTCGCGGTAGTGAATGACAGC
>CAZLLC010000092.1:0-7028 GCA_964560245.1 uncultured Oscillospiraceae bacterium
CTAAAAGATTAGAAAAAGACAGAGAACCGACCCCTGTCTTTCGACCCCTGTCTTTGAATTAGCTGGCACATAGAACCGTCCCCTGTGCTATGTGCTATGGATGTGCTGGATGCAGAAAGTGATATTGCAATCATCAATCGAACCACAGAGAGGATGATAAACTATGCAAGAACAGGTGCAAGCGTTCGACGAAATAGCAGCCTTAATGGACAGCAGAGGAATGGAAATCAACGAAGCAACACTGGTAGCAGGTCTAATGCGCAAACCGGCCAGAGCCAAGGCACTAAAGGTGTGGTTAGCCAACCATCCCAAGGCAACCAACAAGGAAGTGTCGGAACAGGCAACCAAAATAGCACGAACAGTGGAGCCGACCAGACACGGAATGCCCAAAAAGTAAAGTTCTCTCGTGAAGCGGCAGACAAGGCATATCTGGATGCGGTTGAATCCGGCGAGAACGATATTCGTTTCTCCAGAGAGTTTATCCGGGCGCAAATGACCGAACAGGAAAAACATTTGCAGCAGGTGAACAAAGCCCTGGAGAAGGACAATGCTAAGCTGCAAGAAGATAACCAGTACCTCAAACAGCTGCTGAAACTGCAAAAAGAGGTTACCGGCGGCACTAAGTTTACCAAGAGCAGCGTGGAAACCCTGGCACGACAGCTGAAGACCAAGGCCAATGCCAGCGGCGAGACCAAGGAACTGGCTACAATTCTGAACAACTTCTATGAGTTTATTGCAACGAGCAAGGAGCTTTCCTGGGAAGATGTGATGGAGAAGGCCCAAGTGGCGGCGTAGCACAGGGGACGGCTCTTTGCTTTGAGCCAAAAAGTTCGTTAAGTCCATTATTTCTCGGCTTCTTGCCTGTTTTTTTTACAGAGAAAGTACAACGAAAAACTGGACAGGGGTAGTATTTCTGCCCTTGTCCAAAAGTAAAAAACCTTAAGACAGGGGACAAGCAAGGGAATGGTAGAAAAATTTCTAAAAGATTAGAAAAAGACAGAGAACCGACCCCTGTCTTTCGACCCCTGTCTTTGAATTAGCTGGCACATAGAACCGTCCCCTGTGCTATCACTGGTATGTTGCTGCACTTTAGTGATATGGAGGGCTGTAGAGATGTCATTTTCATACTATAAATATTTACATTTTGGAATTACTATTCCTTTAATAGTTATTGGAGTTTTGTTAATTGGATCTGTTGTAGCTTTTGCATATTTGCATAAAAAAAGGGTTAATATCTTTGTGCGAGTTCAGCCATTCATCGTTGTGCTATGTGCCTGTCTGTTCTTGATTATATTGATGTTCTCCGCACTTCCATTTTTGGAACATTTACCTTTTGAAAATTACCAAACGGAAATTACTGATGTGGTTTTAGTCGAAGAAGTTGAAGAAGCGAATATTTTCCCAATTTACTACAATGCGGAACAGACATCTTTTCAAACCGCAAGTATAATCCGAACTAATCGCGGTAGTTTTTATTGTATAAACACGAGTGATTTCAATACAGGAGACTATCTTAAAGTTACATTTCTTCCCTATAGTCGTGCTGTATTAGAATGGCGCAATATATCTGAACAGGAAGCATTTTTATACTGGAAAAAATATCCCAATGCTCCCAATGTTTCACCTAAAGAAAACTATCAAGAAACCGATAATAAAGCGGTTTTGATTGTGGTTGTTTTCTTTTTGCTTACAATAAAGGAGACAGCAATTGAATACTCCTCTTCATACTTATTGGATTGGTTATGGAAGAAAGATTTAAAAAACAATGGAACTATAACACCAAGGACATTTGGTATAATTGAAAAAATATTTACGGAATTAATTTTTCTATTTGCATGTATTTACGCTTTTATGGTAAAAAATCCGATTATTGCAGTTCTATTCATATTAATTTTTTTGGGGTATGGTTATTATATTGCAGAAATTTTTTCAACACGAGTGATCTTCTCAGCGGAAGCCTTGTATTTCAAGTCGTTCTCTACCAGTTTGTCGGTTAAGAAAAAGGATATTTCTAAGATATGTTGGGAATATCCACGAAGATCATCAATAAAAAGACTAACAATATATACGCAGGAGAAATTAACCATAAATCTTTCGCCTATAGATTTTATTGGACTTAAAAATTTTTGTGAATGGATTAATAGAACAGGGGACGCTTTGCGTGAACCCTAGCACAGGGGCCGGTTTGCGTGAACCCTAATGAAAAGTTGCGATAAAAAGGCGCAATAAGGGTATAACCGCAAAAAACTCGGCTTTTAAAATTCGGTTTTCGCCAGTTTTATTCTGCTGCTTTTACAGCGTAATTGGGATCATAATACTGTCCCTTTTATAATAGAATGTAGATCATTTCAGTAGGGGCCGATTGAGAAACATCGGCTTTTACAGTGGAAGCTGACCGCAGGGAATGGATATATCCATTCCGTAAAAGCGGAAGGCATATATGCCTTCCCTGCGACGGTACTCCCCTGCCTATTTTAATATGATAATGCCGGGAACAGGTGCTATACCTATTCCCGGCATTAAATATTTACATCATATCCCGATTGCGGATCTTATTCTCCATATGCCCGGAATGGATCACAGGCGGCTTGGGATCCACGATCTGTTCCGTAATCGGTCTGCGTTCTTCCTGCTTTTTCATACTATCCCTCCCGGAATAGTATTTACAGAAAAGCTTCCCTTCAGTCCTTTTCAGGCTGCCAAATTTTTCTCGAACAATTCCCGAACCTGTTTGAGTCGATCAGCTTCAAAGGGGCTTTTCAGTCCGTAGGTTTCTGCAAAGGTCATCAGTGCGCTTTCTTCGCTTTCAACGCACTTTAAATAAACCTCGATACCGGCGCCTGCTGTATTCTTCTCCAGCTCATATATCTGCATTGCCAGATCATTGCTGACCACATAGCTGATCACATACATCGGATCGGTGTAGAAATGTCCGATGGACACAAAATCTGTTTCAGAATAGCCTGTAATACCGAATTCCTCACAGACCCGATCAAAAATCCCGATCAGATTCTCCACGGTCAAGTCTTCATCTTGCAATTCATAAGCTTCCAGCTCAAACAGCGCATAGGCGCTTTGCAGTACATACACATCCAGGCTGTCTGCCAATTTATATTGCTCAAGCTCCGGTTCATTGGTACAGCACAGCGCCATATACTCCATTGCCTGAGATTGCACCTCTGCAACATCCATACCGGCATAGCTGCCCTCACAGATATAATCATTGACAAAATGACCAAATTCGTGGGCAAAGCTCAGCTTATCCATATTGGCTTGCCAGGGATTGATGAATATGAACGGCACACCATAGGTATCCAGGTATGTACAGAACGAGCCGTCGTATTTATGAAGTCCAAAGCTGATGTCATAAAGCTTGTAATTTTTCATCAGATCAAAGGCTTCTTCTATACTGCCGCCCATAGCTATCGCGGTTTTTTGAACAAAAGTATAGGTCTGCTGCTCTGTGCAGGATTCATAACCGTAATCCCAAATAGGCTCATCATACAACCGTGCATACAGATCCGAAAGATGCTGCGCCACAGAGGTTAAGTATGTTTTTGCATCTGATGCTGTGTAATCACGGTAATACACAGCCTGATAGGCCATATCCGCGTAGCTGTCGTAACCGTAGTATTGGGCCATCTGCTGACGGACTTTGATCAGATCCACCAGGACCTGCACCATTTCCTGACCATAGCTGTTTTCCTCACGAAGCTGCTCTTCCAAAGAAATATCACTGCCGGATGATAACTGATAGTACTTTTTCAGCAGTTCCTGCTCTTGCTCATACAGCGAAACATAAGTCTCATTCCAAACTGCTTCTCCCGTGTACTGGTCAAAAAAGCCTACATAAAAATATTCACTCTGCTCCAGCTCTTCCCGATAAGAAGATTCTGCCAATATCATATAAAGCTCTTCCAAATATGCTTCCACATCACCGGCAGCATCAGCGCAAAACTCATACTCCCCTTGCCAGTGCGTATTCGTCATATCATAGCAATAGTGGATATACGCTAAATTTTCGTTGGTGTAAAAATCGCTATATTGCCAGTAGATCTCGTCAACACACTCTAAGATCTTATCGATGCCTTCTTTATTATCGATAAGCTGACGGCATTTATCCAATTCATCTTCGAAAACCTGCAGATCCGGATGATAATAATCCAGCGCCTGCAAAATATCATCCGAGCCGCCCCAACGGTATTCCAGATACTGCGTGAGTATCTGCTCACAGCCGCTGAGCGTCATTATCAGCGCCAAAAGCAGTGCCAGCAGCCGAATCCCTTTTTTCATTTTAAGCCTCCATAAGAGCCACAAAAGCTTCCTTATCTGCAGCTTTATAAAAAGCAGATCCGGCAACCAACACATTGGCGCCGTTTTCCTTGCAGATCACACCGGTTTGAAGATCCACACCGCCGTCAACCTCCAAATAACAGTCCGGATTTACCTGATCCAGCATTTGACGAAGCTGCTTGACCTTGGGCATCATATCTGCCATAAACTTCTGCCCGCCAAAGCCCGGCTCTACGGTCATTACCAGTACCAGGTCCACTTCTGTAAGAAATTCCTCAATAGCCTCTGCAGGTGTTTTGGGTTTAACCACAATACCGGGCTTCACGCCAAAATCTCTGATCATCTTCAGAGCCTTGTGGGTATTTTCCGGGGTATCAGCCTCCACGTGAACGGTAAGAATATCCGAACCGGCCTTACAGAACTCTTCCACATAGCGGATGGGTCTGTCGATCATCAGATGCACATCAAGGACAAGATCTGAAAAACCGCGAATACCTTTAACTGTGGAATAACCAAAAGACAGATTGGGAACAAACAAACCGTCCATAATGTCCACGTGCAGCCATTTTGCACCTTTTTCTCCGGTTTCGGTCAAATCCCGCTGCAGATTCATTGCATCAGCAGCCAAAATAGAGGGCGCTAAAATTGCCATTACCATATCCTCCTGAATTTCATTATGCTGACAGTAGCATACTCTTTTTTTACTACTATTTCAAGTCGCATTTTATACAAAATAAAAGCAGGATCAACAGACTGTCGATCCTGCTTGTAGAATCAAAGCGCGGAATAACCGAAGCTATTGACCAGCGCATCGATTTTCTGACCCTGTTTGCAGTAGGGACAGTCACGGTAGTCATAGCTTTTATAGTCCGGCAGGTCGCTGATGTCATAGACCGAGCGGACAGGATTGCCTTCAACCTCGTCCACAGCTCTGTAGATAGCAGCAACGCCTGCAACCATACCGCCGTAATAACCGATGGCTTCAATGCTGCGCTTGGCTGTATAACCGGTGGTTACAGAGGCCATCAGGATCAAAACGTGCTTGCCGCGAATCATCGGCTGAATGTTCTCACGGAAAATGATCTGAGAATTGGCATTATACTCCGGTTCTACAACATAGATGGTCTGGTGCTGATTGATGGTACAGAAACCGCTTTTGGTCAGCTCCTCGGCAACACAAGTGCCCAAAACAGCTGTGCCGTCCAGGCACAGGACGGTGTCCACAGGCGTATTATTGATGAAATGGGAAACCAGCTGCCGGGCGCTGTCTTTCGCGGCGCTAAGACGGGTTTTTTCCAAAGTGATGTCAATATAATAATTGATGTGACTGTGATTTGTGGCGAAATGCCCCCGTGCGTAACGCAGCGGCACTTTACCGCGAATAATGGGCAGTTTCTTCAATTCGATCATAGTGGAGTCCTCCTTATGTTTACTAAAAAAGAAAAAATGCGTTTTCCAGTCCGGCATACGCGTTCTTTGCCGGAACAATGAAAAAACGCTTTTTTTCATTATAACCTAAACACCCATTCCTTTGCAAGTAAAAAGGAATGGGTGTTTTGTCCAAAATTTACCAATCATTTCTGTGCATTATGCCAACCGGGGATCATTTTTTCCTGTGCGATAAATTGCCGGGATATGATCTGACAGATCTCCTTCTGCTTGATCATCTGATGTACTTCCTCAAAGCTGACCCACCGGGCATCGTCCGTTTCTCCGGGCAAAAGCTTCACTTCTTCCAAGGGAACATCGCGGACAATTGTGTAATAGTCAAAGTGGGCATGCCGGTCACTGCCGGAATCGATCAGTTTAAATTCGTCTTCATCCACACGAATGCCGGTCTCCTCAAAAAGCTCCCGGGCAATAGCCTGACGGCTGGTCTCCCCTGCCTGTGCTGCACCGCCGGAGTTTTCCCAGGTGCCGGCAAAGGTCTTTTCCGGAGCACGACGGGTCAAAAGCACTTTGCCTTTTCCATCGCTGACCCAAACACAGACCACTAAACCATACTCCCCTTTTCCCCATTGCGTTCCCCGCAAATGGGTGCGACCGGTCAGATTTCTGTCTTTATCGTAGATATCGTTGTATTCCATTTTAATCCAGACTCTTTCCTGTATCACGGTAGACGCTGTCCAGCGGGCTTTCCCGCTCTGTTTCTTTCTGATAACGGCTGACAACATTGGCTGCAAGATCAACCGGCAAAAGGGTTCCTGCGCCGGCTACACAACCACCAGGGCAAGCCATACCCTCCAGCAAATAGCCATTGTACTTTCCGGCCTTGGCAAGGGTCATCAGCTTGCGGCAATCACGCAGACCTTCAGCCCGGGCAGTTTTGACCTCTGTATCCGGTTCCGTCTGCTTGACCAGATCCGCTACAGCCTTTGCAACACCACCAGCCACCGCAAAGCCCCGACCGGCAGCAGTGCCTTCGTTCAGGTCTTCCATTTCTTCAATGGTTTCAAAATTGATATTCTTGGCTTCAAACATACCCTGAAGCTCCTCAAAGGTCAGAACAAAGTCCACATCCGAACGAATATCTGCCCGAATAGCCTCTAACTTTTTCGCCGCGCAGGGTCCCACAAAAACGACCTTGCAATCCGGATACTTCTTTTTCATCAGCCGGGCCGTAAAGACCATCGGTGTCAGGGTCATCGATATATTTTTAGACTCACCGGGGAAAAGCTTGTAGATCATAGAATGCCAGGCCGGGCAGCAGGAGGTCGCCATATAATTCTGCTCAG
>CAZLLC010000093.1:0-6961 GCA_964560245.1 uncultured Oscillospiraceae bacterium
GTGGGCGATCTTTACAGCCGTTTTCCGGAGGATTGGGTAGTTGCCCAGGAGGTCATGTTTGCAGACAGCACCACCATTATGGCTTATAACGCCAATATGCGGAATTTGGTGATGGACAAGCTGATGGGCGGACAGATGGTGGTCTTCAACCGCCTGGAGCCCGGCGCGGACACCACCGAACTGCACAAGCTGGTCCGGGCAGCCAACCGGCGTATGGACATCCTTTATGATTACCTGGACGGCACCACCGCTTTTGACGATGTGGAGGATCCGCTGCCCTTTGATATCAATGCGCCCGTTATTACTGTTGAGGACGAGGACTATGCCCTTTGGTATCGGGATGTGACGGAAGAACCTGCAAAATATGACGGCAAGACTGTCCGTTTTAAGGGTCAGGTGGCAAAGCTGCGCCGGGAGAAAAACAATATGTTCGCTCCTGGACGGTTTGTGATGACCTGCTGTGTGGATGATATCCAGTTCTGCGGTATTCCCTGCAGCTATGAGCAGTCCAAGGCGCTGGAGCCCAGAAGCTGGGTGACGGTCACCGCAACCATCAAGGCAGAAAAGCATTACCTGTATCAGGGTGAATTGGGCCCGGTGCTGACAGCCATCAGCGTAGAACCGGCAGCCCCTGCCCAGCAGGATGTGGCAACCTTCTAATGAAAAAGGGGCTGTCTTAAACTGTATATGCAGGGAATGACCTATGTGTCATTCCACAGAATATTCCTCAAAATATGCAATAAGGAACGGCACACAGGCCGTTCCCTACAGTTGGATTTTTAATAAATATTTATTTTTGGGGCCGTCTCATTTCCTTTTTGAGGCGGCCCCTTTTTATTTATATACTGTCGCCCCAACAGACACCGTTGGGGTCTAAGGAGACATCGGTAGAATTTGCAGTGTCAATATTTGCGCTGCTGCTGCCCAGATAGATCACAACGCCGGAAACGCCGGACGGCACCTGCACAGTTACTACGGTGGAGCCGCTTTCCTGCACGGTCACGAAGCTGCCGGAATTGGCATAAACAGAGCCGGTGGTTGCAACAGATCTGAAGTTGGAGCAGTGGGTGGCTTCGCTGGTCATACCGCCGGAGGGCATAATGGCAACAACCCGTCCTGCTTCATAGGCATAGCCCTGCTCTGTATCAATGGCAGAGTTGCCGCTGGAGGTGCTGATGATCACCGATTCACCGCCGGCGAACACAATGCCGGTGTAAGAGGAGCGGCTGTTGGCGTCGATGCCGTCACCGCTGCAGTAAACATACAGCCGGCCGCCGCTGATCTGAACGCCTGTGCCGGAGGTGGCGGTGCTGTTGATGCCGTCATCCGAGGCGTTTACGGAAATGTTGCCGCCGGAGATCTCCACCTGTGTGCCCTCAATACCCTCATAGCTGTCGGTAACCGTGACCGCGCCGCCGGTGATGGCGGCAATGCCATCGGCGTGAATGCCGTCGTCATTGGAGTAGACTGTGATGCTGCCGCCGGAGACGGTTACGTTGCCGGTAGGTGTTTCACCGTTTTCCAGTGCCGTGTCACTGCCCCCGTGGATGGCATCGTCATAGGCTTTGATGGCAATGGTGCCGGATAGGATGGAAATGGCATTTCCTGCCTTGATGCCCTTTGTGGAGTAAGAGCTTTTATCGCTGTTGCCGCCGCCCATACCGCCCATACCGCCCATACCGCCTCCGTGACCGCCAAAGCCGCCTTCCTGAACGGTGGTGGTGTAATTGGTCCAGGAGTAGTTCAGGGAATTGCCGCGGCTGGAAAGGGCGAAGGTATCATAACCGGTGTTTGGGGTCAGGTAATCGGATTTGACCAGGTATTCTTCCTCCTGTTCGGTCTGCATATCGGAGGAGTAGATGAAAAATTGAACCTTTTCATACTGATCCGTCATAATGGGGTAGGAATAATAGTAGTAATTGTACATACCGCCGGAAACGGTGGAATGATGCGCAGCGGTGACCCAGCAGTAATCGTCATCGGAGTTGTAGTATTTTACAGAATATTGATACGCGTCAGTCGTAAAGCGGATATAGTAGCAGTCCTCGCTGACCGCTGTAACCTCTGTGGAGTAGTTGGAATATTTGTCGGTATAGATGTTCAGAACGGTGGTATCGTCCTGGATCACGGCATCATAAGCTGCATCGATGCCGTCGCAGGCAGCGTAAATACTGTGCGTGCCACCGGAAACTGTGACCGTTCCGCGCTGATTGCCTTTTTCAGAAATGTCGGTATTGGTGGTTTTGATGCCGTCACCGGCAGAGGCGATCAGGGTCGTGGTGCAGTTTTCCAGGGATACACTGTCATTGCCCTTCAGGGCGTTGTCCATACAGGCTACCAGCAGAGTCAGATTTTTCACCTGCAGATCATCCTTGCTGTGGATGCCGTTGTTTTGCTCTGAGATCAGGGTCAGACTGCCTTTTCCGCAGATTTCCAGGTCTACCACGGAGTGGATCGCGCCGGAATATGCGGTTTCATCGGTTTCGTCCACAGCCTCCCGGGTGTCGTAAATATAGTTTTCGTATTCATTTTTGGCGGTGATGGAAACTTCGTCGCCGCTGAGTACAGTGATGGGATTGACGGTGTCGCAGACAAGATTCAGTCCCTTCAGCTCCAGATCAAATTTGTAATCATCGCCGATGTCGATGATGATGTTGCCCTTCAAATTACCGGAAACGGAATAAACGGAATCCTCCTTTACGGCGGTAAATGTCAGGGTATTGCCCTCCAGCGTGTAGCAGCCGGCAGTTCCGGATTCGCAGGTGACGGTGACATCCACAGATTCGTCTTCAAAATAACCTGCATATGCGTTCAGGTCTTCCAAAGAATCTCCAAAGGAATGAGAATCGTCACCCAGATCCGCGGCGTCAGCCGTAGGAATCTCCACATTTTCAACCTGGTTTTTACCGTTGGTACTGCCAGCGGTAGAATCGATGGGGTCTGAATTTGTGCAGCCGGAGAGCAGCAGGGTCAGGATCAAGAGTAATGAAGCCCATTTCTTCATAGGGCATAGCCTCCTTTTAAAGTTCAGATACGACGGTTTCCTGTTTGGAAACGGTAATTTCTAAATTGCCGTTTCTGCAGCGGAGCTTGTCGATCATTTCCTTTTCGTTCGCGTTCTTTTTAAGGGTCAGATTATAGGTCAGCCGGAACAAAGAGCCCATATTGGTGGTCTTGACCCGGATCAGTTCATACTCGGCGGCGTATTCCTTCAGCACAGCGTCAAAAACATCAGAATAGTCCAGATCCTCCGGAATTGTGATGCTCATTGTTTTGTACAGGGAAGCATTCTTTTTTGTTCCCATATTCAAACAAGACCACAGCAGGCTCATACTACCTAATATAACCGCAAACAGCAAGCTGTATGCCAAATAACCCATACCGGCGATCAGACCGGCGCCCATAGCCAAAAACAGCATCGTGATCTCCCGGGCAGTACCGGGCGCAGAGCGAAAACGCACAAGGCTGAAAGCGCCTGCCACTGCCACACCGGCACCGACGTTGCCGTTGACCATCATAATCACCACGCACACAACGGCCGGCAGCAGAAACAGTGTTGCCAAAAAGCTTTTGGTATAGCGGTTGCGGAAGGCGTGGCAGAAGGCCAGGAAAAGACCGGCAAGCAGTGATATCCCAATACAAAGCAGGAAATTGGTGAAGCTGATGACGGTAGTGGTATCGGTGTCGAAAATGCCGCTGAAAAGTGTGTCGATCATAATGTAAAGTCTCCTTTTATTTTTGGAAATATTATTTGCTCATATGCTGTGCCGTATTTGGAAAAAGAGGTTTTAAAAATACGGTTTTCAGTGAGGAACTGGGTCATCCATAAAGGAATGCCTCCGGAGGTTTTGATCTCCATCAGCACCTTTCCTTCCGGAAGAATGGGGATGCCGCCCACATCTGCGGTGAGGGAGAGCTCTGTCTGTCGGCACAGGATGGTATCATCAAATGTTACCCGGAAATCACTGCCGGACAGGCAGTACCAAGCCTGCCGTTCATAGGAAAGAAAGATCACAGGCTGCAGATCACCGTAGTAATCCCGGAAGTAGTTGATCTCCTCGCCGATCTGACAGTGCGGCTTAAAGCTGTTATCTCCGTCAAGCCAGTCAAGGGCTTGCTGCTCCGGCAAGGAAAGCCGCCGCTTATAGACGATGGAATCGTATTTTTTCTTCAGTTCCACAAAAATGGGATCCCCGTGGGAGATCTGCCGGTAGCTGCGCACACGCAGCTTCTCCTTGTAGACCGGTTTTTCGATGGAATGGCGGATCAGGCGGTAATTGCTGGTATCGAAGTACAAATTGCGGATTGCAGTTCGGCCATACTTGTCCAATGCCATATATTCACGCATAACACACAGAAGCTGTTCCATCTGCTGCTGGGTCAGCATATATTTCAGTTCATAACGCTTAAATGTATTTTGATAAGCCATAAGCCACCTCCTTATAAGCTGTATTATATACGATCAGACTGAATATAGGCTGAAAAAGAAATAAAATAATCTATACAAAAAGCAGAAAAATGTTATAATAAAACTGTGAGGATCTTATACTTTTCTTCGTGTAATAAGTGAAAAGGGTGCGCGAGCCCTTTTGGAAAGGAGCAAGGTCTATGGATAACGGTGCCAGTAGCTACCGCCGTTTCCGTGACAATGGTGACGAAAGCGGTCTTGCCGAGGTTATACGCGGCTATAAAGACGGCCTGATCTTCTATCTGAACAGCTTCGTGGGCAATATCCATATGGCCGAGGAATTGGCAGAGGATACCTTTGTGCTTTTGGGCACGAAAAAGCCCAGAGATAAAGGCGGCAGCTGTTTCCGTACCTGGCTGTATGCCATTGGACGGAATGTGGCCATCGACCGCCTGCGGCAGCAAAAAAGAAGCAAGACCCTTTCTTTGGAGGAATGTCCGGAGCTGACAGACGAAGAAAAAGACCTGGAAAATGCCTACATAAAGCAGGAGCAGAAGATCCTTCTGCACCGGGCAATGGGAAAGCTGAAGCTGGAATACCGCCAAATTTTGTGGCTGCTCTATTTTGAGGATTTCAGCCATAAACAGGCGGCGCAGGTGATGAAAAAATCTGTCCACAGCACCGAGACCCTTGCCTATCGAGCCCGCCAGTCACTGAAGTTACAACTGGAAAAGGAGGGCTTTATATATGAAAACCTGTGAGCAAATGACGGCGGATGTGTTCCGCCGGATGGATGCATATAGATCTGAGCAGAAAAGAAAGAGAAAAATCGCTGTCCGTGTGGCAGTGCCCCTGTGCTGCCTGTGTCTGGTGGCGGCTGTTGGGCTATGGCTGGGTGGCGGCAATGTTTCGATGGACAGTGCGGTCAATGAATCGGCAGTGATGAACGGCAGTGTGTTTTATTCTGAAGACGCAGAATCGCTTCAGGAATCGCCTGTGAGCAATGATGTGATGTGCATCTACGAGATATTCATTCAGGAATTGGAAGAAGTACCCCAAAAACAGACGCATCAGAATATTTGTCTTTTAATAGATGATTTTATACCAATGACCGACGGGGAGCTTATCAGCCATTTCGGTGTGGACATTTTCCCGAATGTGCCGGAGGACTTGACCCGGTGGGATCAGCAGCTTGGGCTTTTTAAGCGCAACGGCGGTACCGGCGAGCTTTATTGGGACGGCATTTCGGTGTATTATACCGATGAAGATGAAACCAGGAGTGTGGCGGTGAATGTGCTGTCCGGGTCTGTGCCGCCGGCTTTTGGGCTGTGGGCAGAAACAGAAGCATACTCTGTTATCAGCAATGTACAGATTGCGCTTGCAAAAGCGGAAGATTGCTATTTTGCAGAGTTTATGTATGAGGATGTTGGCTTCTGCGTCGTGACCCAGGGATTATCTGAGCAGGAGCTGGTAGACGTTATATCATCACTGGTAAACCAATAAAAAGGAGGAAGGAATTATGAAAATGCGGAAAGTATTCGTTTTGTTGATGTGCGCGGTCTTGCTTTTGAGCTTGGCGGCCTGCGGCGCTTCTATGGACAGTGTGTCCAACGGCACCGCGATGAAGGATGTGTACTACAGCGCCGAGAGTGAGATTGTGATGGACGGTGAGCAAACCGTTCAGTCTGTCCTGCCGGAAAATCGGAAGCTGGTGCAAACGATGTACCTGGACGCGGAAACAGAAGATATGGATTCTCTTCTGGGTGCAGTCAGCGATCGGGTCAATCAGCTGGGCGGTTACATCGAAGCGCAAACGACCTACAATGGCAGTGCATACAGCACCTACCGCCGCCGCTATGCGGATCTGACCATCCGTATTCCGGCGGAAAAGCTCAATGATTTTGTGACAGCAGTAGGGGAAGCATCCAATATCATCTCCTCAGAATCGGATATGGACGACATTACCCTGACCTATGTGGCAACGGAAAGCCGTATGAAGGCTCTGCAAACAGAGCACGACCGGTTGCTGGAGCTGATGGAGCAGGCGGGGGATCTGGCAGATCTTCTGACCGTTGAGCAGCGGCTGACAGAGGTGACTGCGGAATTGGAGCAGATTACATCCACCCTGCGGCTGTACGATAATCAGGTGGATTACGGCACGATTCATTTGAACATCACCGAGGTTCGGGAGTATACGGTTGTGGAAGAACCGGAAACGGTTTGGGAGCGCATCAGCACCGGCTTTGCGGATAGCCTTGAAAGCATTGGCGACTTCTTTGTGGAGCTGTTTGTGTTTGTCGTTGCCAATTTACCGTACCTGGTCATTTGGGCGCTGGTGATCACAGGCGTTATTGTGCTTATTCGTGTCATCATAAAAAGAAAGAAGAAAAAGCAGGAACCGAACTAATAAATGAACGAAGGGGTGTTGCAAAATGCTGCAGCACCCCTAAAACTATATTTGCTAAATTATTGTTTAACGCACTATCGAAAGGCGTATACACCAAAGGCTCCCCTCTGAGGGGAGCTGTCAGCGGTGAGGGACGAGCCGCTGAC
>CAZLLC010000094.1:0-6945 GCA_964560245.1 uncultured Oscillospiraceae bacterium
TTCCGAGCCAGTGCGCACACTGGCGTGGGAATCCGTAACTCCTATAAAAGTCTTGCAATTACAGAGTTTTACCACGAGGGGAACGGATTGCCACACCAGTGACATCGGTCACTGGTTCGCAATGACACGGTTCTCGGTACTGCATTCCTTAACTAAGTGACATTGCCGTCCCCGGGTGTCCGAAACTCAAAAATTTAGGGCGTTGCAACTGATGTTGCAACGCCCTTTGTTATTGCTTCAGAATCGTCTTCAGGTGATCTGAAAGGTTGTCGGGATATTAAAAGGTAATCTCATAGGCATCGTAGAGGTAGCCGTTGTTAACGACGAGCTCGCCATCAACGATCTCGAACTGACCGCCGCTGTTTGCCCAGGTAAAGCCTGTGCCGCTGGTGCCGTTGGCTACAGTCGCAGCATTCAAATCGAAGCTCTGCTCCTGCACACCCTCCAGACGCACATTGGAGATCACAATGTTGTGTCTGTCATCTGTGCCATCTGCAAGTTTCGTATTCCACTCAGGACCACCAAAGACAGCAAAACCAAAGCCAGGCAACTGACCGTCAACCAGGTAATTGTCTACTTTCACCTTAATTGTTGTGGTTGTGCCCGCAGTTACGGCAACCAGATCAGTATATCCGTCACCGACGCTGCCTTCGTAATTGTAGTTAAACAAACGAATATTAACGGGATCAGTAGAGCCACCCAAGGTGGTAAGCTCCATATCCAGGCACAGATAGGTATTGGTATCCTCAACCAGGCTGATCTTGTGGCCGTCATACTGGAAGCCGTTGGTGATCACGATCTCGCTGCCGATGGTCGCTGCGCCGGAGCCGTTGGCATTGGTATAGCCGGTGCCGTTGGTGCCGCTCGCCCAAATGGACTGACTCAAATCGTAAGCTGTAGACTGCTCACCCTCCAGATAAATGCCGGAAATGGTGATGGTGTGTCTGTCAGCTGTATAGCCATCCTCCAGCTTGGCATCCCAAGCGGGGCCGCCGAAGATTGCAAAGCCAAGGCCTGTCAGATTACCGTCTGTCATATACTTTGCAGCATCCAGCTTCACGGTTGTCTTTGTGCCGGCTGTTACAGTGATCTTATCGGTCCAGTTGTTGATGTCGCCCTCAAAGCTATAGGGGTAGAAGCCGATATCCACAGGATCGGTGGAACCACCCAAAGTGGTGAACAGCATATCCACACACAGGTAGGTGTCGGGTTCTTCCACCAGGCTGATCTTGTGGCAATCGTAGCAGAAGCCGCCCGTGATCTGATAGACACCGTCGACAAAGGCACCTGTGCCGGAGCCGTTAGCGGTGGTATAGCCGGTGCCGTTGGTACCGCTGGCAATTGTAGACTGGCTCAGATCAAAGGTCTTGGACTGAGCGCCTTCCAGCTTGACGTTGGAGATGGTGACAGTGTGTCTGTCATAAACACCATCGGAGATCTGGGTATCCCATGCAGGGCCGCCGAAGATGCCGATGCCGATACCGGTCAGCTCGCCGTCAACCAGATACTCTTCAGCATTCAGCTTGACAGTCTGCTGCTCGCCTGCCTTGAAAATGACGCTGTCGGTATAGGTCTCGTGGGGGTTGCCCTCGAAGTTGTAGGCGTAGAAACGCATCTCAATGTCATTGGCCCATGTGCCACTGATGGTGTCGATCTGCATATCCATTGTGATGTAGGTGTTGGTATCCTCAACCAGGCTAATCTTGTGGCAGTCGTAGCAGAAGCCACCCGTGATCTGATAGACACCGTCGACAAAGGCACCTGCGCCGGAGCCGTTAGCTACGGTATAGCCAGTGCCGTTGGTGCCGCTGGTCATTGTAGACTTGCTCAGATCAAAGGCCTTAGACTGAGCGCCTTCCAGCTTGACGTTGGAGATGGTGACAGTGTGTCTGTCATAAACACCATCGGAGATCTGGGTATCCCATGCAGGGCCGCCGAAGATGCCGATGCCGATACCGGTCAGCTCGCCGTCAACCAGATACTCTTCAGCATTCAGCTTGACAGTCTGCTGCTCGCCTGCCTTGAAAATGACGCTGTCGGTATAGGTCTCGTGGGGGTTGCCCTCGAAGTTGTAGGCGTAGAAACGCATCTCAATGTCATTGGCCCATGTGCCACTGATGGTGTCGATCTGCATATCCAGGCTTAAAGTGGTGTCATACTCCTCAACAGGAGGCTCGGTCTCTACGGGTTCAGTCTCTACGGGTTCAGTCTCTACGGGTTCAGTCTCTACGGGTTCAGTCTCTACCGGCTCGGTTTCAACGGGCTCGGTTTCCTCAGGAACGGTCTCATCTACAAAGGTAATCTCATAGGCATCGTAGCGGTAGCCGTTGTTAACAACGAGCTCGCCATCAACGATTTCGAACTGACCGCCGCTGTTTGCCCAGGTAAAGCCTGTGCTGCTGGTGCCGTTGGCTACAGTCGCAGCATTCAAATCGAAGCTCTGCTCCTGCACACCCTCCAGACGCACATTGGAGATCACAATGTTGTGTCTGTCATCTGTGCCATCTGCAAGTTTCGTATTCCACTCAGGACCACCAAAGACAGCAAAACCAAAGCCAGGCAACTGACCGTCAACCAGGTAATTGTCTACTTTCACCTTAATTGTTGTGGTTGTGCCCGCAGTTACGGCAACCAGATCAGTATATCCGTCACCGACGCTGCCTTCGTAATTGTAGTTAAACAAACGAATATTAACGGGATCAGTAGAGCCACCCAAGGTGGTAAGTTCCATATCCAGGCACAGATAGGTGTTGGTATCCTCAACCAGGGAGATCTTGTGGCAGTCGTAGCAGAAGCCGTCGGAAATCACAATGGATTCGCCAAAGACTGCCTTGCCGTTGCCGTTACCCTGAGTATAGCCGGTATCAGCGGTACCGCTGGCAATTGTAGACTGGCTCAGATCAAAGGTCTTGGACTGAGCGCCTTCCAGCTTGACGTTGGAGATGGTGACAGTGTGTCTGTCATAAACACCATCGGAGATCTGGGTATCCCATGCAGGGCCGCCGAAGATGCCGATGCCGATACCGGTCAGCTCGCCGTCAACCAGATACTCTTCAGCATTCAGCTTGACAGTCTGCTGCTCGCCTGCCTTGAAAATGACGCTGTCGGTATAGGTCTCGTGGGGGTTGCCCTCGAAGTTGTAGGCGTAGAAACGCATCTCAATGTCATTGGCCCATGTGCCACTGATGGTGTCGATCTGCATATCCAGGCTTAAAGTGGTGTCATACTCCTCAGGAACTGTTTCCTCGGGTTCGGTTTCCTCGGGTTCGGTAACCTCGGGCTCGGTGGTCTCGGGCTCGGTTTCCTCGGAAATGGTCTCATCCACAAAGGTGAGCTTGTAACCGTCGGTGAAGAAGCCACCGGTAATAGAAACGATACCATCTGCTACAGCTGCAGTGCCGCCAGCGTTGGCGTTGGTATAGCCGGTGCCGTCGGTGCCGCTCTTCAAGGAAGCCATGCTCAGATCAATACTCTGATCAAGTTCGCCTTCCAGACGGATATTGGAAATGGTAATGCTGTGTCTGTCTTCGGTTACGCCATCCTCCAGCTTGGCATCCCAGGTAGGTCCACCCAAAACAGCAAAGCCGATGCCGGGGAATTCTCCACCTGCCAGATACTTGCTCAGATCCAGCTTCACCGTGTAGGTTTCTCCGGTGGGCACTTCAATTCTGTCAACATAGTTGTTGATGTCGCCTTCAAAGTCATAGCCATAGAAGCCAATACCGATGGTTTCATAATCGCCACTCAGGGTGCTGATATTCATATCCAGCTTGATGTAGGTGTCGACTTCGTTGAAGGTGATCTTGTAGCCGTCGGTGAAGACGCCGCCGGCAATTGTAATAACGCCGTCTGCTACAGTTGCGGTACCAAAAGCATTTGCATTGGTATAGCCGGTACCATCCTGGCCGCTGGCAATGGTAGCGAAGGTCAGATCAATAGGCCGATCCTCAGGACCTTCCAGGCGCAGATTAGAGATCTGAATGTTGTGTTTGTCGGCGCTGCCGTCTTCCAGTGTGGCATCCCATGCGGGGCCGCCCAGCACAGTAATGCCGATGCCCATAAACTCGCCGTCTACCAGATACTTACCCTGATCCAGTTTTACGGTGTAGGTTTCACTGGTGGGAACTTCAATTCTGTCAACATAGTCGTTGATGTCGCCTTCAAAGTCCAGAGGATAGAAGCCGAGACCGATAGATTCAAAGTCACCGCTGAGGGTAGAGACATCCAAATCCATGCAGATCTGGGTCTTGTAGTCTTCAGCCGCCTTATAGTAGCTGTAAGCAGCTTCCATCAAGCCCTGATTGTATTCATCTGTAGTCTTGTGGTAGGTACGGATGAAGTACCAGATGGGAGCGTAATAAGCGGAAATCGTGTTTATTCCGTCGGTGACACTGGCGGTGATCTCCTTGCTCATATTCTGAGGGTTGATACCGGGTGTCTCGATGTAATACATGTCGTCCATGTCGTCCTTGGCAACAGGCTCGTATTCCACACCGTCGATGGTGAAGGTGTAGCCATCCACCGCGCCGTCAGCCTTAAAATAGAAGCGAACAGCGGTCTGGGACAGGAAGCGGACAGAAGTGCCGTAGAAGGTAATGCCGTCCACTGCGCCCTCAACATTTACAGCAGGGATTTCATCAGGAACAGCATTGGCCGGTGTAATGCTATAGTCTGCATTGGCCAGGTTGCTGATATTGTAGTTAAATTTCATCTGCGCCCAAGCACCCATATTCAGCAGCTCCAGGCACAGATCCTTGGTGGTCTGGCTGTAGTCGCCTTCAATGATGGCAATCAGGTAGTCGCGAATGGAGTAGTGCTCATTAAGGATCTCCGTCTCCACACCCAAAACCTTGCCATTTACGACTGCGTGGATATCCTCTGTCATCTCGGCAACAGCCATCTCCACTGGCATGTCATACATACCGGTTTCGTCGGGTGTCAGGTCATCCAGCGTGTAGGTGCTGGTTCTGCCTGCGTAGGTGATCGTTCCAACTGCGTCTTTGGCAAGGTCAGCATACTTTTCCGGCAAGCTGGCACGCAGGTGCAGCACCAGATCCTCACCCAAAGAAAGCTGCTGGGTGATGTAATCCTCGCCCTGTAACAGCGCTGCCTGTGCGCCAATGGGTAATGCGCCCAGAAGCAAGCACAGTGTCAGGAGAATTGCCCATGCTTTTTTCATTGTTTGATGCATAATATTCCCTCGTTTCTTGTTTTGTTATTTTGCACAGGCATCCTCAGGCAGAGGATGCCTGCTCAAATATAAGATCATTGGGTATTTGCGTTTTGCCAGGGTTGATTCTTTGTTTTACTCCACACCGTTTTTGGACCATTCCTCGCTCAGAGGTGCCGGAAGGATCCAGGACTGATGTCTGGTGATCAGGCGTATCACACGGGTATCCTGTGTGGTACCGAAGGTGAGCTTGTGTCCGTCATAACGGAAGCCGTTGGTGATCACAATTTCACTGCCGATGGTTGCTGTGCCGGAGCCGTTGGCATTGGAGTAGCCGGTGCCGTTGGTGCCGCTGGCACAGGTGGCAGTGCTCAGATCAATCACCTGATCCACAGCGCCCTCAAGCTTCACATTGGAAATGGTGATGGTGTGTCTGTCCGGCGTGTAGCCGTCAGACAGCTTGGCATCCCAGGTAGGTCCGCCGAAGATGGCAAAGCCGATTCCGGGGAATTCGCCGTCCACCAGATATTTCTCAAGCTCCAGCTTAACGGTTGTGGTAGTACCTGCGGTTACTGCAGGCTTTTCCGTGTAATTATTAATATCTCCCTCAAAATCATGGGGGAAGAAGCCTACATCCACAGAGGCTGTGGAATTACCAAGGGTCGTGATCAGAATATCCATACTGATGTAGGTCTTTTGTTCCCCTTCTTCCTCGCCGAAGGTCAGCATATGACCGTCGTAGCGGAAGCCGTTTGTAATAACGATAGAATCGCCGATAGCCGCTGTGCCGGAGCCGTTGGCATTGGCAAAGCCGGTGACGATCGTCACCTTGTTCAGGTCGATGAGCTGCTCCTCGTCGCCCTGCAGTTGCATATTGGAGATGGTGAGCGTATGTCTGTCATAGGTGCCGTTGGACAGCTGGGTGTTCCATTCCGGACCGCCGAAGATGGCGATACCGATACCGGGCAGCTCACCGTCTACCAGATAGCTTTCCGGATTCAGCTTGACGGTTGCCTTCTGTCCCGCTGTGATGGTAACCTTTTCGGTATATTCCTCAAAGATGTTACCGGCAAAATCATGGGGATAGAAGCAAATGTCAACCGGATCGGTGGAATTACCCAAGGTGGTGATCAGCAGATCCATACAAAGGAGGTTTTCCTGCGCTTCCAGTTTTTCAACCAGGCTCAGCTTGTGGCAATCGTAGCAGAAGCCGCCCGTGATCTGATAGACACCGTCGGCGAAAGCGCCCACGCCGGAACCGTTTGCTACGGTATAGCCGGTGTTCGTTGTGCCACTGGCAATTGTAGACTTGCTCAGATCGTAAACTGTGGACTGCTGGCCTTCCAGATATACATTGGAGATGGTGACAGTATGTCTGTCATAAACACCATCGGAGATCTGGGTGTTCCATTCAGGACCGCCGAAGATGCCGATGCCGATGCCGGTCAGCTCGCCGTCAACCAGATAGTTGTCTGCCTTCAGCTTGACGGTCTGCTTCTCGCCTGCCTTGAAAATAACGCTGTCGGTATAATCTTCATGGGGGTTGCCCTCGAAGTTATAGGCATAGAAGCGCATCTCAATATCCTTGGTCCAGTTGCCACCCAAGGTGTCGATCTGCATATCCAGCACAACATAGGTATCTGCAGCCTCCGGCTGTGTTGTTTCAGGCTCGGTGGTCTCGGGTTCTGTTGTTTCAGGCTCTGTCTGTTCCCCGAAGGTAATCATATGACCGTCGTAGCGGAAGCCGCCGGTGACCGTAATGGTGCCGTCAGCAA
>CAZLLC010000095.1:0-6929 GCA_964560245.1 uncultured Oscillospiraceae bacterium
GTGCTAAGTAGCTTCGATAATGTGCTACAGCTAAGCAGACGCACAAGGACAGGCTTTCATCTTAAAACCGCGCTGCAGAAAAAGATTCATACAATGAAAGCCCAGTGGAACAATTTCGCTGTTTGCGTATTTATCACCAATTACAACTGCACAATAACGATTTTTTTCCAAATGCTTTGTTGTGTTGTCAATAACAGCCCCAAAATTATTCAAGAACGAATCCAAAGTATCTGAATTGGAAAGATCTTTTTTATTTTCAGAAAATTTGATTATGTCCCAATATGGCGGGTGAAAGATAACAAACTGAACCTGATCAATGCCTTCCTTTTTTAAAACATCCTCAATTTTGGCGGTTCTGCTGTCGTCTACGCAAACCCGCCCATGGCAACTGGCGTTTTTTTCAGAAATAATTCGCTGATGCGCTTCTTTTGCGACACCTTCCTGCAATTCAATTCCTATAGAATTCCTGCCTAACCTCTGCGCTTCTATTAGTGAAGTTCCGCTTCCCATGAAGGGATCCAAAATCCAGTCACCCCGTTTTGTATATCTTCGAAACAGCTGATTGGGTATTTGGGGAACAAAATTTCCGTGATATGCTCCTGAATGTGCGCCGGAATTATCTCTTTTTTCGATGACCCACAATGAATCTGTGAAAATATCATCGTATTGTTTCCAGTTGCTCATATCTAAGTCGTTGTATTTTGCCATATTATACCCCAAAGCTATCTGATAAGGCAGTGCAGATACTCCGTCGTTGTTGATGCCTTATGGTTTCTGTTTTCTTCTTTATCTGCTCTAAAACGGTGGTGTGTTTTTGTAAACATCTCATATTTTCCGTATTTACTCATTATTGTTCGTATAGTTTCCAAAGGCATCAAGCCTTCATTGTTATAGCTCAAGAACACATAGTGAAAGTTGGCATTTGAGAGCAAATCATCAAAAGACTGTTCTACGGTTTTCCGGGAGCAATATTGACTTTTTTGTCCATTATAGTTTCTGAGACCTGTTTTTCCGGATAATATCGGGTGATCATAGCGGGAAATTGTTTCAAGAACGTGATAATTGGCACAATACTGTCTGGCGTTATATGGAGGGTCAAGGTACAGTATGTCGCCTTGTATTTTACGGATCAGATTGTTGGCATCTTCGTTATACGCGGTGCCTTTGGATCCGTCGATAATCGGTAACAGTTCAAGCTTAAACGGTTTTGCCGCCGATTTTTTTATGTGTTTTAAGAAGGCACCGTAGACCGAAGCGGTGTTTGCGTATTTATCAATAGAATTTATAAGACTGGCAAGTAAGTAATAGTACTGGTTTTCTGTAATACTTCCGCTGTTATAGAGCATTTCAATTTCTGTTCGGATCGCATCGCATTTTTTTCCGTTTTCATCTGTGAAATAGTTTCTGTTACTGCCGGATCCGCGGCAATAATTGCGGTATATGAAGCCTTCTTTGCCGTTCAACATATTCAAATGGCTGAGCAAATCGGTATCGATTTCGTCGCAGTTTTCAATATAGTGCTTGTTCAATACATAGCTGTAATGTTGAATATCGTTTGCTAATACTGTATAGCCACTTTTTTTGAAATTAGCGCCTACAATTCCTGTACCGGCAAATAAATCAGCAAAAACACCTTTGCCATTACCCGCAACCTGCTCGATGCTATCTGTCAAAAAATCTATCAAAGATAACTTAGAACCTATATAGTTCACCATATCCCTCCGATCTATGAAACAGTCAATGTTTATTATAACAAAACTTTTGAGAATTTTCAATATTACAAAATTCTTATATATAATACAAAATATTCCACTGCACACAGCATACTCTGTAGTCTTAATCCATATTGAAAGAAGCGAAAAAATGTGATAAAGTAGGATCTACCAGGAGGTGGGGAAAGTGATCTTTGAAACGGAAAGACTGATCTTGCGGCCGTGGGCGGAAACGGATGCGGAAAGCTTATATGAATATGCCAGGGATCCGGCGGTAGGGCCTGCTGCCGGCTGGCCGGTCCATACAAGTGTGCAAAGCAGCTTGGAGGTTATTCGCAATGTGCTGTCCAAACCGGAAACCTATGCGGTGGCGGACAAGAAAACCGGCTGTGCTGTCGGCAGTATCGGCTTGATGATCGGTAAAGCCAGTCCTATGGAGCTTCCGGAAACGGAAGCGGAGATCGGCTACTGGATCGGTATGCCCTACTGGGGACAGGGGTTGATCCCGGAGGCGGTGCGGGTCATCATCGGCTACGCCTTTGAGCAGCTGCATTTGGAAAAACTGTGGTGCGGCTATTATGACGGGAACATCAAATCCGCGCGGGTACAGGAGAAATGCGGTTTTTCATATCAGTACACAAGGGAAAATGTACAGTGTTCGATGCTCAATGAGGTAAGAACAGAGCATATCACCTGTCTGACAAAAGAAAAATGGAATGAAAATGAGGGATTTTCATTGTTTTGAAACACCTCTGGTATTATTCCTTGGGCGTAAGCTGTTTCTTCATAAAGCTGGATAGCTCCATATCCGTAATACCTGTCTAACGTCAGCGTGGTTAACGCCCCTGCAAAGATGAGCTTATTATAAGGCATTGCCTGCAAGCCGTCAACAGCCCATATTGCCCGGTGTTGACATCGTCTGCTAAAATAGTAAAAAGCATTTCAGGAGGTATCACAATGAATGAAGTGATCAGTCAACTGTTTCAGAGAAAGTCTGTCCGTGTTTTTGAAGACCGACCTATCACAGATGAGGACAAGGCATTGATATTGGATGCGGCAGCCCAGGCGCCCACCGCGGGAAATCAGCAGCTTTATACCATTTTGGATATTACAGATCCTGCCATTAAGGAAAAACTGGTGGATACCTGCGACCATCAGCCCTTTATTGCTCAAAGTAAGCTGGTGCTGATCTTTTGCGCCGATTGCCTGAAGTGGTACGATGCCTATAAGAGTGTCGGGTGCGAACCCCGGCAGCCCGGCGTGGGCGATCTGCTGCTGGCGGTGAGCGATGCCGTGATCGCGGCGCAAAATGCGGTAGTGGCAGCGCACAGCTTGGGGTTGGGATCCTGCTATATCGGGGACGTTATGGAAAATTATGAGCAGCAGAAGGAGCTGTTGGGGCTGCCGGAATATGTGTTTCCCGCGGCAATGCTGGTGTTCGGTTATCCTACGCAGCAGCAGCTGCGCAGAGAAAAACCGCCCCGTTCCCCCAGAGAATTGATCGTCCACGAAAACGGTTACCACCGGATGGTGGATGATCAATTGCGGCAGCTTTTGGAGGTAAAATCCGGTCAGCCGGACTATGGGCAGTGGCTGCGGGCGTTCTGCCAGCGCAAGTACAATTCCGATTTCTCCCGGGAGATGACCCGCTCAGTTCAAAAATACCTGGATGAATATCAATATTGATTTCAAAAAAGAGAGTGTCAAAAGATACTCTCTTTTTTGAAAACTATTATCCTGTAAATTATCGTTTAACGCACCATCGAAAGCGGTATGCACGAAAGGCTCCCCTCAAAGGGGAGCCTTTCCTGCTCTAAATTCTAATTTACCACTCACAGCAAATTGATCAATTGTTCCGCAATGAATACCGTCACGCAGCTGGCAACTGCCACCACGATCAGGCTCCTTTTCCGAAATGCCAATATGACGCTTACCAGCAGACCTGCCGCACCGCTGATCATATGATCGGTGGCGTAAAGAATTGCAGGAAAGGTCATTGCGGTCAGGCAGGCAACGGGTACATAGTGCAGAAACGACCGAATAAACCGGCTGCGGATGGGCTTTTTCATCAGTGTCAGGGGGATCGCCCGGATCAGGTAGGTGGTCACTGCCATAGCAAGGATGTACAGGTAAATATTCATTCCGCTACCTCCTGCTCCACCGGCAGCACCAGGGCACAGATCGCTGCCGCGGCTACGGTGCATATTACGATGGCAAGACCGGCAGACACCCGGTTCAGCCCCGGTACCCAGGCAAACAGACAGCTGAATACAAGTGCCAGCACCATACTCAGCAGCATAGGCTTTTCCTGCCGTGCCTGAGGAACGACGATGGCGATAAACATACCGTAGAGCATCACACCCAACGCCGCCCGCACGGTCAGGGGCAGCACAGAGCCTGCAAAAGCACCCAAAGCCGTGCCGCTGATCCAACCGATGGCGGCAACAGTTCCGGCGCCGATAAAGAAACCGGTGCTGAGCTTACCCGGTCTGGACATACCCAGGGCAAAGATCTCATCCGTATTAAAAAAAGCTGCTGCCAGCCGTTTGCCGGTGCCGACTGCAGGGCCAAGCCGCTGACCCAGCGCAAGGCTCATCAGGGCGTAACGGCTGTTGATCACCAGTTGGGTCAGGATCATTTCCATAAGGGCAGCGCCGGCGGCGATCACCGTAAGACCTGCAGCCTGCCCGGCGCTGGTCAGGTTGGTTGCCGAGATCAGCACTGCCTGCCAAATACTCAGCCCCTGAACCACTGCCATAGAACCAAAGCCAAAGCTGACAGAAAAATATCCCAAACAAACAGGGATACCGGCTTTCATTCCCGCAAAAAATTCCTTAAACTTCAAAGTGTGTCATCTTCTTTCACGAACTGGTTTTATTCTGCACATCATACATCAGCCTGCAGGAAATGTCAAATCAGGAAAAGCATTTTTTGTATAAAGAAAGAGGGTGCCCAAACGACACCCTCGGATTTACGTTTTTTTAATAAATTTTTCCTTGCACTTGGGACAGGTGATGGAGATCTTGCCCTTGCCCCGGGGCACACGCACCTGCTGCCGGCAGCGGGGGCAGTCATAGTACCGATGCTGCCGATCACGGAAGCGATCTACAAACAGCAGAAACTTCCGGTTCTCCCGATAGCGCTTGTAGGTATTCCGGGAAAGCATCCGGAAAATAGCCAGACCCATAAAGAAATAGTACAGCAGCATAAAAAGCAGCTTGATCAGGGCAGACGGAATGAACATCGAGATCAGACAGATCACCAACGCTGCCACCAGTAGAGCCATATTCAGTTTATCACTGCCGTAGCGCCCGGTCATAAACCGCTGCATACCGGTGCGGATACGGTAAAGCAAATTGCGAAGAAAATTCATAAGCTCACCTTAATTTCAGGGCGTCTTAAAAATACCTTTTTGCCGGGATGCCCTTGAGTTTCGATAAACTTATTATATGTTATTTTTTCAGGATTGCAACAGTTGTTTCCCATTGTTTACGGATTATTTACAGGGTTAACCTCCACGTTTGCAAGATAAATCAGAATTTAGAGCAGGAAGGGCCCCCTCTGAGGGGTGTTTTGCTGATCGTGCAGATTTACCACCCCTCAGTCTCGCCTCGCTCGACAGTGCTCTGCGGAGCACCCGGTCGCGGCTCTGACAGCCCACCGGGCTGTCATTCACTACCGCGACTGCGCTTCGCTTACCCCTCAAAGGGGAGCCTTTGGTGCATACACCTTTCATTGGTGCGTTAAACAATAATTAACTCTATCAATTAAACAGAGGACACCTAATACAGGTGCCCTCTGTGGGTTTTTTACTGCTTTGTGCCTTCTACGAGGCCGTTTGCCAAGCCGACCAATCCCTGCATTTCGGAGGGGATGATGATCTTGGTGGCCTTGCCGTCAGCAACCTTTTCCATAGCCTGGATGGATTTCAGCTTGATGACCTGTTCGGTGGGGGCATTTTCATTGAGCAGACTCAGAGATTCTGCCAAGGCCTGCTGAACAGCGCGAATAGCCTGCGCTTCGCCGTCTGCCTTCAAAATGGCGGCTTCTTTTTCTGCTTCTGCCTTGAGAATTGCTGCCTGCTTTTCGGCGTCTGCCTTCAAAATGGCAGCTTCCCGTTCGCCTTCAGCGATCAGGATAGCGGACTTTTTCTGACCCTCAGCCTGCAGAATGGCCTGCCGGCGGTCGCGTTCAGCCTTCATCTGCTTTTCCATAGAGCTCTGAATATCCTGGGGAGGCAGGATGTTCTTCAGCTCCACACGGTTGACCTTGATGCCCCAGGGATCGGTGGCTTCGTCCAAAATGGCACGCATTTTGGTATTCACCACGTCCCGGGAGGTCAGGGTCTGATCCAGCTCCAGGTCGCCGATGATGTTACGCAGAGTCGTTGCCGTCAGGGTTTCCATGGCAGCCATGGGCATCTCCACGCCGTAGGCGTAAAGCTTGGGGTCGGTGATCCGGAAGTAAACAACGGTGTCGATCTGCATGGTGACGTTATCCTTGGTGATGACAGGCTGGGGCGGATAGTCCAGCACCTGCTCCTTCAGGGAAACACGGCGGGCAATCCGGTCGATGAAGGGCACCTTGAAGTGCAGGCCCACACCCTGGACGGCGTGGAAGGCGCCCAGACGCTCAATAACATAAGCCTTGGACTGCTGAACCACATAGATGTTGGTGACCAGAATCAACAGGGTCAGAAGAATAATGATTATAAAAAAGATCCACATAAATACATACCTCCTGTAAATGATGTTGATTATACCTTTGCAGGGATTTCCACAGGGGAGACGAAGACCTTTACGCCTTCGATTTTATCCACCCGAACCTTCGCACCGGCTTCGATGGGCTCGCCGGAGGTGCTCCTGGCAGACCACTCCATTCCGTTCAGCTTCACCTGACCGGAGGCGGAGATGTTGTCGATGTCCACGGTGACGATACCGGTGGAACCGATGACGGAATCGATGTTGGTGGCGGTAAGCTTCGGGGTCAGATATTTCCGGACCAGAGGCCGCAGGGCAGTCAGCGCAGCGGCGGACACCACCAGAAATACAATCGCCTGCATCCAGATGCTGCCACCCAGAAGCGCCGCAGCCATGGCCGCCAGAGCGCCTGCGGCAAACCACAGGGAAACCACCGTTACGGTAGCGGCCTCGGCTATGAGAAATACCACCGTCAGCACAAGCCAGATAATTGCAGCCCAATTCATATCTTTGCCTC